>NZ_QAIW01000248.1:0-5355 GCF_003061285.1 Stenotrophomonas sp. HMWF003
GTTCAGCGCACCGGGCAGGCGCAGCCGGGGCAGGAACGGGGAGGGGAAGTCGGCGGTGGGCGTCAGCGGAATCATGCCCAGCCCGATCGCGGGCAGGCCACGCCGCTCGGCCACGGTCATGCCGACGAAGGCGGCCAGCCCGCCGGTCAGCACCGCATCGCACCCGGCGGCGGCCGCATCGGCCTGTCGCGTCCACGCCGGCACGTGCCGGCGCGCCATCCTGGCCAGCCCGCGCGAGGCGGCCAGCGTGTTGTTGCCGCGCGACACCAGCGCCACCACCTCATCGTGGATGTCGCCTTCCAGTGCGGCGTGCGGCACGCCCAGGGCGCGCGCGCTGCCCAGGGTGCCGCCTTCGGCCAGCAGCATCACCTCGTGTCCGGCGGCCATCAGGCCGTGGCAGAGCATGACCAGCGGGCGGGTGTCGCCCTCGGTGCCGTAGGTGATCGCCAGCAGCCGCATCGTGGGGGTCCAGGGTGAACAGGGCGGCCAGTATCGCCGCCGCCCGCGGGTGGCCATGCGAACACGGGGCGCCCGCCCGGCCCCGGCAGGCCGGCATGGCCCTGTGGACAACTTGCGCCCGCCCACGGCGTGCGGCATAATGCGCGGCTCGCTGTGTCCGGAAATCTCTGGATCGGCGGCCGGGAACACGTCATCCGGCCCGCCCTCGACAGCGTAACCCTTTGATTCTCATGACGTGTGGCGGGAAACCGTCGAGGCCGCCGTCGCTCGGGCTATGGGCTGACAATTACTTTCATCGAGGTGCGCAATGTCCCGCGTATGCCAAGTTTCCGGCAAGCGAGTGCAGACGGGTAACAACGTCTCGCACGCCAACAACAAGACCCGTCGTCGTTTCCTGCCCAACCTGCACGAGCGCCGCTTCTGGGTTGCCAGCGAAAACCGCTGGGTCAAGCTTCGTGTTTCCGCGCATGCCCTGCGCACCATCGACAAGAACGGTATCGATTCCGTTCTGGCTGAGCTGCGTGCGCGCGGCGAAAAGGTCTGAGGAGTAAACGATCATGGCAGGCAAGCGCGATAAGATCCGTCTGATTTCGACGGCCAACACTGGCCACTTCTACACGACGGACAAGAACAAGAAGAACACCCCCGGGAAGATGGAATTCCTGAAGTACGATCCGGTCGTGCGCAAGCACGTCCTGTACAAGGAAGGCAAGATCAAGTAATCCGCAAGGGTACTTGAGCTTCCCCAAGAAAAAACCCGCCCTTGTGGCGGGTTTTTTTTTCTCATCCGTGTGGCGAGTACGAAGTGCGCTGTGTACCGTTTCAGGCGCCGCCTGTGGGCGGGTTGGGCGCTGGCCCCCCATACCCTTTCCGGCGAATGTCCCCCGGCGTCGGCCTGCGGCCGCCACCTCCTCCTTTATTTCGCCTCCAAGGGCATGGAGGGCCAGCGCCCAACCCACCCACAGGCCCCCGAAACGCCGGGCATCCCCTTGCTTACCGCACGCCCAGCCCCGCAGCGGCCGGTAGGCCCCTGGGCAAAATAAAGGAGGAGGCCGCCACGCGGCCGGGGGACATTTGCACCAGGGGCCTACCGGCCGCTGCGGGGTCCCCACGCGCGCAACAGACCTGACCGGAGAGGCTCCCCGATCCAAACGGGACCTGCACACCCGCGCACGCGCGCAGCGCCTTACGCAATCTGCCACGTCCCCTCGAAACAAGGCGCTTCCCTCCATTGGGAGAAGAATCGTTTTCGATGGCAGAGCTCGATGGCTCTCCTGACGAATCGACGAAGAGCCGGCCAGCGGCGGGCACTACCGGGCGCATGCACCGGGCATGTCAGAATGCCGGCCTACCTCCAACGGGCGACGCGATGCTGTTCGAGTGGCTGCTGGGTTCCTGGTTGTTGATGCTGGACTGGCTGATCCGGCTGGCCGCGCTGTTCTGGATTCCCACCCGCACCACGCCCGGTGCCGCGCGCAGCTGGTTGCTGCTGGTCGGCTTCGTGCCCCTGCTGGGCTTGCCGCTATACCTGCTGTTCGGCCACCCGTGGCTATCGCGCCAGCGCGTGCAGCGCCAGGCCGAGGCCTCCCAGGTGATCCGCGAGGAACAGGCATTGCAGCCGCCGCTGCGCTGGACCCCGGTGCCCGACACCGCCACGGCCGAGATCGTGCCGCTGATCGAGCGGCAGGGCGACTTCATGCCCATCCACGGCAACGCGGTGGAACTGCTGGTGGACTACGACGCCTCGCTGCAGGCGCTGATCGCCGACATCGACCAGGCCCGCGAACGCGTACACCTGCTGTACTACCTGATGTTCGACGACGCCGTGGGCGAGTCCATCGTGCAGGCGCTGCAGCGCGCTGCTGCCCGCGGCGTGCACTGCCGCCTGCTGCTGGACGCGGTGGGCGCCAAGCGCGGGCTGCGCCATTACCGGCACCGCCTGCAGGCGCTGGGCGTGGACGTGCGCGCAATGTTGCCCGGCGGCCTGCGCTGGCGCCGCAGCGGGCGCATGGACCTGCGCAACCACCGCAAGATCGCGGTGATCGACAACCGGGTCGGCTACATCGGCTCGCAGAACCTGGCCCAGCCGGAATTCGTGCCCGGCTTTCCCAACAAGGAACTGGTGGCGCGCGTGCGCGGCCCGGGCGTGGCGCATTTGGAAGCGGTGTTCGCCAGCGACTGGTACATGGAAACCGGCCAGCGCCTGGACGTGATGACCGCCGTGCCGGTGTGCTCGGCCGACGTGGCCACCCAGCTGCTGCCCAGCGGCCCGGCGTATCCCTTCAGCAACGCGCGCGACGCGGTCAACGCGCTGATCCATCTGGCACGCCGCCGCATCGTGCTGGTCACCCCGTACTTCGTGCCCGACGAGGCCACCCTCAGCGCGCTGCGCATCGCCGCGCTGTCCGGCGTGCAGGTGCAGCTGATCCTGTCGGCCAGCAGCAACCAGCGGCTCACTGCGTGGGCGCAGGAGGCCTATTACGACGAACTGCTGCGCAGTGGCGTGCGCATCGCGTTGTACGAACCCTGCTTCCTGCACGCCAAGCACCTCACCGTGGACGAGGACATCGCGCTGGTCGGGTCGATCAACCTGGACATCCGCTCGTTCGCGCTCAACGCGGAAATCGGCATGCTCTGCTATGACCGCGGCATCGTCGCCCAGCTGCTGCAGATCGAGAACGATTACCTGCTGCAGTCGCGCCAGCTGGACCTGAAAAGCTGGCGCAAGCGCCCGACCTGGCGACGCAGCCGCGAAGGCATCGCGCGGTTGGCCGATGCGCTGATGTAGCGCTGCGGTAACGGCCGACACGGAGCCATCGCGGGCATCGCCTACAATCGGGGCATGACCGCACCCCAATCCCCTCGCCAGTGTGTCCTGGCCATCGTCGGCGGCGGTGCGGCAGGCGTGCTGGTGGCGCTGCATGCACTGCGCACGGCAACCGCTGCGCTCCATGTCGTGGTGTTCGAGCCGGCCTCGGCGCTGGCCCAGGGCATCGCCTACGCCACGCCATGGCCCGAGCACCTGCTCAACGTGCCGGCCGGCAGGATGAGCGCGTTGCCGGATGCGCCCGACGATTTCCTGGATTACCTGCTGCAGGTGGACGCGTTTCCCGGCGTGCCGCGCGACGCAGTCGCCGCCGAGTACGCGCCGCGCCGCTGCTATGCCGCCTACCTGCAGGCCCGCCTGGAGCAGGCCCAGGCCAGCAGCCCCGCGCAGCTCAGCGTGGTGCATGAGGCAGTCACCGCGTTGCAGCCTGGCATCGCCACGCAGCAGCTGACGCTGGCCGATGGCGACACATGGCAGGCACGCCAGGTGGTGCTGGCCTGCGGCAACAGCATGCGCCCGTTGCCGGTTACCGGCGCCGACGCGCTGCCCCCGGGCAAAGTGGTCGACGCCTGGGATTACGACGGTGTGCGGCTGCTGGCCGGCGACGGCGATCTGGCCATCATCGGCTCGGGGCTGAGCATGGCCGACAGCGTGGTGGCGCTGGCCAATGCAGGGCACCGCGGCCGCATCCACGTGCTGTCCCGGCATGCACTGCTGCCGTTGCCACACGCGCATGGCGGCACGGCCAGTTTTGATCCGGGCCCGCTGCCGGGCATGCCGCTGCGGCAGGCGCTGCGCGCGCTGCGCGGGCATGCCCGTGACGCCGTTGCGCAGGGCCTGCCCTGGCAGAGCGTGATGGATCGCATCCGTCCGCTGGGCCAGGCACTGTGGCGTGGTCTGGAGGCCGCCGACCAGCGCCGCTTCCTGCGCCACGTGGTGCGGTACTGGGACGTGCACCGCCACCGTATTGCCGAAAGCGTCGAGGCGCAGCTGGCCGCGCTGGAGCAGTCGGGCCAGCTGCAGCGTCATCGCGCCCGGCTCGATACCGTGCTGGTGCTCGACGGCACCCTGCAGGTCCATGCGCACGGCGCCGGCGGTGGCCTGCCGCCGTTGCGCGTGGGCGCGCTGATCAATGCCACCGGCGTGGAGACCCGCGCCACCGCGATGCGCAATCCGCTGGTGCAGCAGTTGCTGGCCGACGGCCACGCCCGGCCAGGGCCGCACGGCCTGGGGCTGGATACCTCGGTGGCACATGCCGGGCTGCTCGCCGCCAACGGCCAGCCGCATCCGGGTGTACAGGTGGTGGGCAGCCTGCGCATCGGCACGCTGTGGGAGAGCCTGGCCATTCCCGAGCTGCGGGTGCAGGCGCAGCAGGCTGCTGCGCGCGCGCTGGACTGACGCGAGGTATCGAAAAGGCTCATGCCTCTGTCTCGATCTTCGCATTGGTGACGGTGCGCCTACCGCTCTAGGCTGCTGTCTTTCAGACAGGGAATGCACATGACGCCGACCTCAGACCCGACCGCTGCTCGCGGCGCCGCTGCCCCGGCCCTGATGGGCCGCGTAATCGCCGTACTGGGCATCGGCATGCTGCTGTCTGCCTGCCAGCCCGCAGACAGCGCAGAAGCCGGCGCGCCGGCCAGCGCCGCATCGCCCGTGGCCAGCGCAGTGGATCACATGCCGGCCTGCCCGGCGGGGGCCAGCGTCATGGACGGCTGGAACGATCGCGCGCCGCCGCGTCGCATCTTCGGCAACACGTGGTACGTGGGCACCTGCGGGCTGTCGGCGGTGCTGGTGACCTCCGACCAGGGGCATGTGCTGATCGACGGTGGCACCGTGGCGGCCGGTCCCCTGATCGAGGCCAACATCCGCGCGCTGGGCTTCGATCCGCACGCAGTGAAGTACCTGCTCAACTCGCACGAGCATTCCGACCATGCCGCCGGCCTGGCCCACCTGCAGGCAGCCACCGGGGCCCCGCTGCTGGCACGTGCACCGGCGGTAGCCACGCTGCACAACGGCAGGGGCGACCGCAGCGACCCGCAGCACCTCGAACCCGGTGGCACCTTCCCGCC
>NZ_QAIW01000248.1:5367-14870 GCF_003061285.1 Stenotrophomonas sp. HMWF003
CCATGCCACGCCAGGCCACACGCCCGGCGGCACCAGCTGGACATGGCGCTCCTGCGAGGGCGCACGCTGCCTGGACATCGCCTACACCGACAGTGTCAGTGCCATCTCCGACGCACAGTACCGCTACGGGGATCATCCGCAGGTGGTCGCCGCCTTCCGCCGCGGCCTGGACACGCTGGCCGCGCTGCCCTGCGACATCCACGTGACGCCGCATCCGCTGGGCAGCAATCTGTTCGCGCGCCTGGCAGGCGATGGAACGCCGCCGCTGGTGGACGCGGGGGCCTGCCAGCGTTACGCACAGAACGGACGTGCCCAGCTGGACGCCCGCCTGAAGGAGGAGGCCGCCGGTCGCAAACCCTGACGCAGGGAGGACGCGGAGGGCGTAAAATGGCGGCATGGATGTCTCCCACTTGCTCGACGGGCTCAACCCCGCCCAGCGCGAAGCTGTGTCCGCCCCGCCCGGCCACCATCTGGTGCTTGCCGGTGCCGGTTCCGGCAAGACCCGCGTACTTATCCACCGCATCGCCTGGCTGAATGAAGTCTGCGGCGTGCCTACCCATGGCATTTTTGCGGTGACCTTCACCAACAAGGCCGCCGGCGAGATGCGCCACCGCATCGACCTGCAGCTGCCGCAGGGCAGCCGCGGCGCGTGGATCGGCACCTTCCACGGGCTGGCCCACCGCCTGCTGCGCCTGCATTACCAGGACGCCAAGCTGCCCGACAGCTTCCAGGTGCTCGATTCGGACGACCAGCTGCGGCTGGTCAAGCGCGTGGTGCAGCAGCTGGAGATCGACGACAGCAAGCACCCGCCCAAGCAGATCGCGTGGTGGATCAACGAGCAGAAGGACGAAGGCCGCCGCCCGCAGCACATCCAGCCCGAGCCGCACGACGCGTGGCTGGAAACCATGCGCCAGGCCTACGCGGCCTACCAGGAGCGCTGCGACCGCGCCGGCCTGGTCGACTTCGCGGAGCTGCTGCTGCGCGCGCACGAACTGCTGCGCGACAACCCCGCGCTGCTGGCCCATTACCGCTCGCGCTTCCGCGAGATCCTGGTGGACGAGTTCCAGGACACCAACGCCATCCAGTACGCCTTCGTGCGCGTGCTGGCCGGCGACAGCGGCCACGTGTTCGTGGTCGGCGACGATGACCAGGCCATCTACGGCTGGCGCGGCGCCAAGGTCGAGAACGTCCAGCGCTTCCTGAAGGATTTCCCCGGCGCGCAGACCGTGCGCCTGGAGCAGAACTACCGCTCCAGCGCCAACATCCTGGGCGCGGCCAACGCGGTGATCGCGCACAACCCGGACCGCATCGGCAAGGAACTGTGGACCGACAGTGGCGACGGTGATCCGATCGACCTGTACGCGGCCTACAACGAAATGGACGAGGCGCGTTATGTGGTCGAGCGCGCGCGCCAGTGGGTGCGCGACGGCGGCAGCTATGGCGATGCGGCGGTGCTTTACCGCAGCAACGCGCAGTCGCGCGCGTTTGAAGAGGCGCTGATCTCCGAACAGGTGCCGTACCGCGTGTATGGCGGCATGCGCTTCTTCGAGCGCGCCGAAATCAAGGACGCGCTGGCCTATCTGCGGCTGATGACCAACCGCAACGACGACGCCGCCTTCGAGCGCGCGGTCAACACGCCCACCCGTGGCATCGGCGACCGCACCCTGGATGAAGTGCGGCGGTTGGCGCGCAGCCACGCGATTTCGCTGTGGGAAGCCACCATGCTCACCACCCAGGGCAACGAACTGGCGGCACGTGCACGCAACGCGCTGGCCGGCTTCCTCACCCTGGTCAACCAGCTGCACGGCGAAGCCGGCGAGATGACCCTGGCCGAGCGCATCGACCACGTGCTGGTGCGTTCGGGCCTGCGCGAACACTGGTCCAAGGAAAGCCGCAACGCGCTGGATTCCGAATCGCGCGCGGACAACCTCGACGAGCTGGTGTCGGTGGCCTCGCGCTTCGTACGCCGCGAGGACGACATCGAGGAAACCGGCGAGACCATGAGTGAACTGGTCGCCTTCCTGTCCTACGCCTCGCTGGAGGCCGGCGAAGGCCAGGCCCAGGCGGGCGAGGAGGGCGTGCAGCTGATGACGCTGCACTCGGCCAAGGGTCTGGAATTCCCGATCGTGTTCCTGGCCGGCATGGAAGATGGCCTGTTCCCCAGCGCACGCTCGCTGGAAGAAAGCGGGCGGTTGGAGGAAGAGCGCCGCCTGGCCTACGTGGGCATCACCCGCGCACGCCAGAAGCTGGTGCTCAGCTACGCCGAATCGCGGCGCATCCACGGCCAGGAAAACTACAACGTGCCCTCGCGCTTCCTGCGCGAGATCCCGCGTGAACTGCTCAACGAAGTGCGGCCCAAGGTGCAGGTCTCGCGCACCGCCTCGCTGGGGGCCAACCGGGTGATGGGCCACGCTGCGCTGGAAGCACCGCCGCTGAAGCTGGGCGCGCTGGTCAACCACCCGAAGTTCGGCGAAGGCATGGTCACCGACTACGAAGGCAACGGCCAGCACGCGCGCGTGCAGGTGGAGTTTGCCGACGCCGGCAGCAAGTGGCTGGTGATGGCCTACGCCAACCTCACCGTGCTCTGAGGCGGACGCGCCACGGATGACGCGCCACGTCTTGTTCATCTGCAGCCAGAACCGCCTGCGCAGCCCCACGGCCGAGCAGGTGTTCGCCGATTGGCCTGGCATCGAAACCGCATCGGCCGGGCTCAAGCCCGATGCCGATGTGCCGGTCAGCCCGGAGCTGCTGCAGTGGGCCGACCTGATCTTCGTGATGGAGCGCGCCCACCGCAGCCGCCTGTCCAGCCGGTTCCGGCCCTGGCTGGGTGGCAAGCGCATCGTCTGTCTGGATATTCCCGACGACTACGACTTCATGCAGCCGGCGCTGGTGGACCTGCTGGAGCGAAAGGTAGCGCCATTCCTGCGGTGAGGTGAAGCGCCGCCGTTGGCCGGCTGCTCTTGGCGCGGTTGCTGTCGGGAGCCGGCCAGCGGCCGGCACTACAATGGGGGTATTCCGTTGGCACAGGCCACCCCCATGACCGATTCCCCGCTGCACGTTACCGTCAAATTGAATGCCAAGCTGCAACCCGAGCATCGCCATGAGCTGTTCGAGGATCCGCTCGACGCGCTGCTGGAAAGCGCCGAGCTGGGCCAGCTCACCGGTGGCGGCACTGCACTGACCGACGAGGGCGAAGTGGATTACGGCGACATCGAGATTGCCCTGAACGATCCGGCCTCGCTGCCGGGCGTGATCGAACTGCTGGAACAGCTGGGTGCGCCGAAGGGCTCGCTGATCCAGCGCGAAGGCGCGCCGGACCAGCCGTTCGGCGTCACCGAGGGCTTGGCGCTGTACCTCAACGGCACCGACCTGCCCGATGAGGTCTACGAGCAGTGCGACTCGAACTACGTGTTCGAACAGATCGTCGAGCGCATCGAAGGCGCGGGCGAGATCTGCAGCTGGTGGCAGGGGCCGACCGAGACCGCGCTGTACCTCTACGGTGCGTCGTTCGAGATCCTGCGCGAGCGCATCGCCGACCTGGTGGCCACCTATCCGCTGTGCCAAGGCGCGCGCGTGGTGAAGGTCGCCTGACCGGCGTGTAGCCGGGCCGGGGTTGCGTGCAGCCGACCAACGGTCGGCTCTACCGCGCCCGCACCCCGGTAGAGCCGACCGTTGATCGGCTTCCCCCGCACCCACGTAGAGCCGACCGTTGGTCGGCTGCACGCAACCCGGCGGTTACCCCGCAGCACCCCCGCGCGAAACCCCGCGCACCTGCTCCCAATCCAATCCAAACCTCGCCAGATACTTGCGCAGCCGGTCCGCATCGTTGGTGCTGGCCCGCTGCGTACGTGACACCGCAAACAGCTCGCGGCCGGCGGCTGACAGCGATGCGGAGCGGGCGCAGACCCGCACCACGTCCTCCAGCTGCACGCGGTCGAAGCGGTCCAGTTCGGCAGCGGCCTCACCCAGCAGCGCGTCCAACGGCGATACGTCGGTGCCGCCATGCCACTGCGCGCGCAACCGCGCGATCTCTTCTTCCACCCCATCAGTCTGGATGCGCCCGGCGTTGGCGAGCGTGGCCAGCCGCATCAGCGACGCGCCCAGGTCGCGGAAGTTGCCCCGCCAGGTGGCATCGGGGCTGGTGGCGAAGGCCAGGTAGCGGCTGCGCGCCTCGGCATTGAAGCGCACCCGCTCGTGCTGCTCGCGCGACCAGCGCTCCAGCTCGTAATCCAGGTTGGGCTCGATGTCTTCGCTGCGCTGGGCCAGGCCGGGCAACGGGTATGTCCACAGGTTGAGCCGGGCCAGCAGGTCCTCGCGGAAGCGGCCGGCGCGCACGGCCTGCTGCAGATCGCGGTTGGTGCCGGCAATCAGCTGGAAATCGCTTTCCACTTCGCGGTCGCTGCCCACCGGCAGGAAGCGCTTCTCTTCCAGTGCACGCAGCAGCATCGCCTGTTCGTCCTGGCCCAGCTCGCCGATCTCGTCCAGGAACAGCAGGCCTTTGTCGGCCGACCGCAGCAGGCCGGCACGGTCGCTGACCGCACCGGTGTAGGCGCCCTTGGTATGGCCGAACAGCGTGCTCATCGCGCCGTCGCCGCGCAGGGTGGCGCAGTTCACTTCGACAAACCGCCCTGGCAGCTGATGCTTGAGCTTCTTCAGGTCGAACACCCGCCGGGCCAGCTGGCTCTTGCCCGCGCCCGTGGGCCCCATCAGCAGCATCGGCGCGCGCGAGCGGGTGGCCACGGTTTCGATCTGCTCGATCATCCGGTTGAACGCCGGGTTGCGGGTGGCGATGCCGCCCTTGAGCAGGTCGCGGTCCTGCAGCTGCTGCTGGGCAAAGCGCTGGGCGATGTGGTCGTAGCGCGACAGGTCCAGGTCGATCACCGCGTACGTGCCCGGGTCGCCCACGTGCTGCTTGCGCGGCGGTGAGGTCTGCAGCAGCCGACCTGGGAAGTGCCGGCTCTCGGTCAGCAGGAACCAGCAGATCTGGCTGACGTGCGTGCCGGTGGTGATGTGGATGTAGTAGTCCTCCTCGTCCGGCTGGAACGCATAGCCGGCGAGGAAATCGTGCAGGCACGCGTATACCCCCTCGAACTCCCACGGGTCGGCCATGTAGGTGTCGTGGACGTGCACCGCGGTGTCCGGCGCGGTCAGCGCCAGGTCCTCGCGCACCAGCGCGGTCAGCGCGCCGAAGCGGCGCGCGTCCACCAGCAGTTCGATGCGGTCCGGCACGAAGTCGTCGTGCATCCCCAGCGCCACCGTCGGCCGCCATTTCTGCCAGCGGCCTGGACCGGTCCCGGCATCGAGCTGGATACCGAGCATGCCGAACACGACCTGTCGCTTACGCATATCCATCCTTATAAGAAGCGCGCTCACAATATATAGAAAACAGCTATGGGGCAGAAGTCGACCGCCGCGAATACTCCGTGAAATTCCTTTACAAACATGAGCTTGGGCAATCCCCGTAGAAGTTGGCACGCCGATTGCTCTACTTCTGGCAGGACGCGATGCGGGCCGCCCACCGGCCCCATCGCAGCGCAGGTGCACGCCGCAGGGACGCGGCAAGGGCAATGCCCGGCTGGCAATGGGGCCAGTCGGGCCGGGCCGGACGCTGTACCGCGCCGCCTTCCGGCATATCGAACAAGGAAATGAACCATGAGCATCACCTACGACGTCATCCAGCAGCCCGGCGCTGTTCCGATCAAGCTGTGGACCCGCGGCGTGCCGCTGGAAGACGCGGCCCGCGAGCAGCTGCAGAACATCGCGCGCCTGCCCTTCATCCACCGCTGGATCTCGGTGATGCCCGACGTGCACCTGGGCAAGGGCGCCACCATCGGGTCGGTGGTGCCCACCATCGGTGCGATCATCCCGGCGGCCGTGGGCGTGGACATCGGCTGCGGCATGATCGCCACCCGCACCACGCTGACCGCCAGCGACCTGCCCGACAACCTGTCGGCGGTGCGCAGCGCGATCGAGCGCGCGGTGCCGCACGGCCGCAGCGTGGGCCGTGGCCGCGACAAGGGCAGCTGGGAGACGCCGCCGGAACTGGCCGTGGACGGCTGGCGCCAGCTGGTGGACGACTTTGCGTTGATCTGCGAGCGCCACCCCAAGCTGAAGAACACCAACAACCTCAAGCACCTGGGCACGTTGGGCACCGGCAACCACTTCGTGGAAATCTGCCTGGATGAAGACCAGCGCGTGTGGTTCATGCTGCACTCCGGCTCGCGTGGCGTGGGCAATGCCATCGGCACGTACTTCATCGAGCTGGCCAAGCAGGAAATGCGTCGCTGGATGATCAACCTGCCTGACCAGGACCTGGCTTACCTGCCCGAGGGCAGCACCCACTACGGCGACTACGTGTTCGCCGTGGACTGGGCGCAGCGCTTCGCACGCATGAACCGCGAGATCATGATGCGCAACGTGGTGGCGGCGGTGCGCACGGTGATCACCCAGCCGTTCGAGGCGCAGGCCGAGGCCGTCAACTGCCACCACAACTACGTGAGCCGCGAGCACCACTTCGGCAAGGACGTGATGCTTACCCGCAAGGGCGCGGTCAGTGCGCGCAAGGGCGAGATGGGCATCATCCCGGGCAGCATGGGGGCCAAGAGCTTCATCGTGCGCGGGCTCGGCAACGAAGACAGCTTCCACAGCTGCAGCCACGGCGCCGGTCGCGTGATGAGCCGTACCCAGGCGCGCAAGCTGATCAGCGTGGACGACCACGCCAAGGCCACCGCGCACGTGGAATGCCGCAAGGACGTGGAGGTGGTGGACGAGTCACCGGCGGCCTACAAGCCGATCGAAGCGGTGATGGAGGCCCAGCGCGACCTGGTCGAGATCGTACATACGCTGCGCCAGGTGGTGTGCGTAAAGGGATGAACCGCCGGGCGCGCGGCGTACACTGCGCCGCGCGCCGGCAAGGAGGACGACACACATGGACATGATTGAACTGGATGGCAGCCAGGGTGGCGGGCAACTGCTGCGCTCGGCGTTGAGCTTGAGCCTGTGCACCGGCATTGGCTTCACCATGCATGACATCCGCGCGCAACGCCGTCGCCCCGGCTTGATGCGCCAGCACCTCACTGCGGTCACCGCTGCGGCGCGGGTGGGCAACGCCTGCACGCACGGCGTGGAACTGGGTGCCACCTCGCTGCGTTTCGAGCCCGGCCCGGTGTGCGCGGGCGACTACCAGTTCGCCACCGGCAGCGCCGGCTCGGCCACGCTGGTGCTACAGACCGTGCTGCCGGCGCTGTGGCAGGCCGCAGCGCCCTCACGGGTGCGGCTGGAAGGCGGTACCCACAATCCGTTGGCACCCAGCGCGGACTTCATCGCCGACGCCTACCTGCCGGCACTGGCCAGAATGGGCGTGCAGGCCTCCGTGGCGCTGCAGCAGCACGGTTTCCACCCGGCCGGCGGTGGCGTGCTGCAGCTCGAGGTCGCGCCGTGCGCGGCCTTGCAGGCCTGCGACTTCCAGGACCGTGGCGCGTTGGCGTCGATGGAAGCCACGGTGTTGATGTCCGGCCTGTCCAGCAGCATCGGCCTGCGCGAGTTGCAGGTGCTGGCCGACACCCTGGGCGTGGATCCGCATCCACGCCACGTGCGCTCGGTGCGCCCGGCGCTGGGCCCGGGCAACGTGGCGCTGGTGCATGTGCGTCACGACGCCCACGTGGAGGTCTTCAGCGGGCATGGCGAGCGCGGCGTGTCGGCCGAGCAGGTCGGCGCGCGCCTGGCCGGGCAGGTGCAGCAGTACCTGCAGGGCAGCGGCTGCGTGGGCGAGCATCTGTCCGACCAGCTGCTGCTGCCGATGGCGCTGGCGGGGGCCGGCAGCTTCACCACCGCGGCGATCAGCGAGCACCTGGCCAGCAACGCACGCCTGATCGAGAAATTCCTGCCGGTCGAGTTCGACTGGCAGCCGCACGAGGGCGGGTGGCGGGTGACGGTCAGTCGTTGACCCCGCGCGCTGCTTAGCCGCGCGGCCATCGCCATGCCACCACCACGGTGGCCAGCGACAGCGCAATTTCGATCACCGCCAGGGTGAGGTAGAACCACCATGCACCGGGCAGGGTCAGCAGCATGATGACGGTGTAGACCAGGCCGAAGCCGATGTTGAGCCAACGCGCCGGCGACGCCGGTGCCACCAGCGACAGCAGCACCATCAGTGCGGGAATGGCCAGCATCAACGCCGTGCCCACCAGCGTGCCTTCGCTGACCGGCCCGACCGGCCCGGTGCCGTTCATCATGCCCTGCAACTTGCCGGGGACGTACAGGCCGAAGTAGTCGCCGTAGATGTAGCAGAACATCAGCGCCGTCCACAGCGCCGACAGCTTGAAACGCGCGTGGATCGGTATGTCGTGCAATGTGGGGGTGCTCATGGCGATTCTCGTCAGGAAAGGACGGTGGCGTGCCGGGGTGGGGCGACGTCGCTGGCGCGCGCCCCGAACAGGGCCAACCACAGGCCGCTGCCGATCTCGCCGAGCGAGGCGGGCAGCGTGGCGTAGTTGGACAGCGCGGTAGTGGCGTAGCCGGGAATCAACAGCTCGCCGAACACGTTGAGCAGGTAGCCGATGCCGCCGAGCATCAGCAGCACGCCGAGTGCACGCGGTATGGCGCGCGTGCGCCACACCAGCCAGCCGAACGGCAGCAGCCACAGCCCCCAGAACAGGCTGGCCAGGAAGATGTGGCTGCTCCAGCTTTTCAGTGCGGCCATCGCCAGCATCTGCAGCTGCCCGGCCGACAGCGCCCGCGCCAGCGCCGGGTCGGTGAGCAGGGTTACCGCCTCCAGGCGGTGGGCCAGTGCGGCCAGCGCGATCGGTACGCCGGTGACCGCCAGGGCCACCATCAGCGTGGCGGCCGGGCGATGCGTCGCGGCGAACACGCGATACAACAGCAGCGGCAGCAGCAGGAAGGCGATCTGCTCCAGGGCGAAGGCGGCGATGCCGGCACGGAACAGCTCCGCATGCGCGACCACGTTGGCCAGGGTGGCGGCGGGATCGTCACCCACGCTGATCCGGGAAGGCACATAGGCCAGGCTGAAGATGCCGGTGGCGATCACCACCAGATACACCCCACCGGCCAGGCGGCCGGTCCGCTGCTGCATTGCCATCGCGCCGCTCCGGGTACCGGTGGGAAGTACCGGTTGCCGCCACCGTACGGGGCGGGTGGGTCGGCGGTGACTGCCGGAAGTCACGTGCCGACGGACGGTAGGACGGCGCAGGGACGCCCGGCCCGGTCATCGGCACCCGCTACTCGTCGGCCATGGCCCGGCACTCATCCCGCATTTCAGCCGCTTCGTCGCGTGCCGCTTGTGGCCGTCCGGCACCGCGCCCAGAGTCTGGCGCTGTCCGCTGGGAGCGCGCAAATGAACAAGGGAACTCCGTACCTGTTGGCTGTCCTGGTTGCGCTGACGCTGTCGGCGGGCTGGGTGGCACCGGTGCTGGCCCTGTTCGAGCACGCCTACGCCTGCCTGCAGCACGGCGGCGGCCTGGACCTGGTCCGGCTGCGCTGCGAAC
>NZ_QAIW01000248.1:14880-16147 GCF_003061285.1 Stenotrophomonas sp. HMWF003
GGCTGCTGCGCCTGCGCTGACCCGGGCGTGCCGCGGGTTTACCGGCATCGCAGCGAAGCGGCATCATCAGCAGCCGCATTGCAGGATCAACCATGGCGCTGAGCGAGAAGGACAAGATGCTGTCTGGCCACCCCTACCGGCCGGGCGACCCGCAGCTGCAGGCCGAGATGGCGGCGGCCAAGGCCTGGATGGTGCGCTACAACGCCGCCCTTGCCGAAGCCCCGGATGTCCGCCGTGCGCTGCTGCGCGAGCAGCTCGGTGCGGTCGGCGACGGCACGGTGATCCGCCCGCCGTTCCATTGCGATTACGGCAGTCACATCCACCTGGGCACCGGCGTGTTTCTCAACTACAACTGCGTGATTCTGGACGTGGCCGAGGTGCGCATCGGCGATGGCACCCAGATCGGCCCGGCGGTGCAGATCTATGCGGCCGACCACCCGCGTGACCCGCAGGCGCGGGCCGGGGGGTTGGAGATGGCGCGACCGGTGCGGATCGGGCGCAATGTGTGGATCGGCGGCGGGGCCATCCTGCTGCCGGGGGTGAGCATCGGCGACGATGCGGTGGTGGGCGCAGGCAGCGTGGTCACCCGCGACGTGGCGGCCGGTGCCACCGTGGTGGGCAACCCCGCACGCGTGGTGCCACCGCGCGATTGATCCGGCTCAAGGCGCGGCCTCCACGCCGGGTGTGCAATGGTGGCCCCACACTGCACCGGAAGGAGCCCTGCCATGTACAAGCGAATCCTGATTGCCACCGACGGCTCGGAACTGTCTGAAAAGGGCCTGCTCAAAGGCCTGGAACTGGCCAAGGATCTCAACGCCGAGGTCGACATCGTGACCGTGTCCGAGCCGTGGGCGGTGGGCATGTACGACGCGATGGGCTGGAGCGTGGGCTACATGAACAGCCCCGAGTACAAGGCCGACCGCGAAGAGACCGCGCAGAAGGTACTGGCGCCGGCCAGGGCGACCGCCGAGGCACAGGGCCTGCGTGCCAACGTGGTGCACGTGCTGGACCGCTATGCGGCCGACGGCATCATCGACACCGCGGTGGAGCGCAACAGCGACCTGATCGTGATGACCTCGCATGGCCGCCGCGGCGTCACCCGCGTGCTGCTGGGCAGCCAGACCGCCGAAGTGCTGGCGCGCAGCACCGTGCCGGTGCTGGTGATCCGTTGAGGGAGCACGGCGCCGCTGCGTAGCCTCGCCCGCAGGGACCGGTAGTGCCGGCCGCTGGCCGGCACTACCGGTCCCTGCGGGCGAGGCTACGCAGC
>NZ_QAIW01000248.1:16175-24921 GCF_003061285.1 Stenotrophomonas sp. HMWF003
GCCGGCCAGCGGCCGGCACTACCGTGTTGGGCAGGGTTTCCTGGGGAGCCGGCCAGCGGCCGGCACTACCGTGTTGGGTAGGGTTTTCCGGGGAGCCGGCCAGCGGCCGGCACTACCGTGTTGGGTAGGGTTTTCTGGGGAGCCGGCCAGCGGCCGGCACTACCGTGTTGGTGGGGTTTCCCGAGACGCCGGCCAGCGGCAGCCGGGCACGCAGCGGTGGACGCGCCGTGGGGCCTACGGCCGCAGCTTCAGGGTCTGCGACTCATCCAGGCTGCCGTCGGGCTGCAGCACCACGTAGCGTTCGCCGCTGCGGTCGAACAGCACCGGGATCGGGTCGCGGAACAGCGGGCGGCGCACGAAGCGCAGCTGCCAGCCGAAATGTTCCAGCGTGTCCACGGCCTGGCGTTGCTCGGCGGTGAGTCCGGCCCGCAGCTGGGCGGGGTCGGGCGGCTGGCGGCGTTCGGGCGTATTCATCTACTGAAACAAGGCAAAGTCCGGATAACCTGTCGATGCAAGCGGCGTTCCAACCCCGGGGCGGAAGGTACGCCTGCCCTCACCAGCTGTAGAGCTTCCAATACACCGGCGACACGCCGTCCTTGTCGCTGTCCATGCGGCCATCGCCGTTGCGGTCGTACATGTAGAACGCCGGGCCCTGCGCCGGCGTCACCTTGACCATCCGCAGCTGGCCACTCACGCGGTACTCCTGCACGGTGTCACCGTTGGCCAGGGTCTTGCTGGACACATCGGCACCGCTCACATCGACCGGGGGCGTACCGCCGCCGCCCGTGGTGGCACAACCGGCCAGCGCGAGCAGGCCAACCAGCAACAGGGTCTTCATGGGCCGTGGTCCTTGTACAAGTGAGGGTCGATTATGCCCCACGCGTCGTCGTCGGCGTGTCTGGGGTCGGCGCGGGCGGGCGCGTAGAATCGTCGCATGAGCCGATTAGTCCTGATTGACGGGTCCAGTTACCTGTACCGCGCGTTCCACGCGCTTCCGCCGCTGACCAACGCCCACGGTGAACCCACCGGCGCATTGTTTGGTGTGGTCAACATGCTGCGCGCCACCCTGAAGGAGCGCCCGGAATACGTGGCGTTCGTGGTCGATGCGCCCGGCAAGACCTTCCGCGACGACCTGTACGCCGACTACAAGGCCAACCGCCCGCCGATGCCCGACGACCTGCGTCCGCAGATCGAGCCGATGTGCCGCATCGTCGAAGCGCTCGGTCTGAGCATCCTGCGCATTTCCGGCGTGGAAGCCGACGATGTGATCGGCACGCTGGCCCTGCAGGGCCAGCAGGACGGCCTGCAGGTGACCATCTCCACCGGCGACAAGGACTTCGCCCAGCTGGTCCGCCCGGGCATCGAACTGGTCAACACCATGACCGGCAGCCGGATGGATTCGGATGCGGCGGTGATGGACAAGTTCGGCGTGCGCGCCGACCAGATCGTAGACCTGCTGGCGCTGATGGGCGACACGGTGGACAACGTGCCCGGCGTGGAGAAGTGCGGCCCCAAGACCGCCGCCAAGTGGCTGGCCGAATACCAGAACCTGGACGGGGTGATGGCCGCCGCACCGGCCATGAAGGGCAAGATCGGCGAAAACCTGCGCGCAGCGCTGGAGCGCCTGCCGCTCAACCGCGAACTGGTCACCATCCGCACCGACGTGCCGCTGGACGCCAGCCCGCGCACGCTGGCACTGCGCGACCCGGACGTGCCCGCCCTGGGCGAGCTGTACCTGCGTTACGGCTTCACCCAGGCCCTGAAGGAGCTGGGTGGCCCGGCAGCGGCAGCGGTGGCCGCCAGCGACGCCACGGTGAGCCTGCGTGGCACCGCCGCCGGGTATGCCCGCAGTGCGCCGGCTGAAGCGGCGGCCGAGGTCGATCCGGCGCTGTCCGCGCCCGGCGACTACGAGACCGTGCTGACCACCGAACAGCTGGACGCCTGGGTGCAGCGCGCCGAGGCGGCCGACCTGATCGCCTTCGATACCGAAACCGACGCCCTCGATGCGATGCGCGCCAACCTGGTGGGCATCAGCCTGGCGGTCGAGCCGGGCCGGGCGGCCTACATCCCTGTGGGCCACAACTACCCCGGCGCGCCGGCCCAGCTGGGCGCCGATCAGGTGCTGGCGGCGCTGCGCCCGGTGCTGGAAAACCCCAGCAAGAAGAAGCTCGGCCAGCACGGCAAGTACGACCTGCACGTGCTGCGCCGGCATGGCATCGACGTGCAGGGCTACCACGACGACACCATGCTGGAGAGCTTCGTGCTCAACTCCACCGCCACCCGCCACGACATGGATTCGCTGGCGATGCGCTACCTGGGCTACACCACGATCAAGTTCGAGGACGTGGCCGGCAAGGGTGCCAAGCAGATCCCGTTCTCGCAGGTAGGCCTGGACGAGGCCGGCCGCTACGCCGCCGAAGACGCCGACATCACCCTGCGCCTGCACCGCGTGCTGCAGCCGCAGCTGCTGGCCGTGCCGACGCTGGACGGCGTGTACCGCGACATCGAAATGCCGCTGGTGCCGGTGCTGGCCCGGATCGAAGCCAACGGCGTGCACATCGACATGGCCGAACTGCGCCGCCAGAGCCAGGACCTCAGCGTGCGCATGCTGGCCGCCCAGCAGAAAGCGACCGAGCTGGCCGGCCACACCTTCAACCTGGATTCGCCCAAGCAGCTGCAGGCGGTACTGTTCGACGAACTGAAGCTGCCGGCGCTGGTGAAGACCCCCAAGGGCCAGCCCAGCACCAATGAAGAGGCGCTGGAGGCCATTGCCGAGCAGCACGAGCTGCCGCGGGTGATCCTGGAGTACCGCGGGCTGGCCAAGCTGCGCAGCACCTACACCGACAAGCTGCCGGAGATGGTCAACCCGGACACCGGCCGGGTGCACACCAGCTACCACCAGTCCGGAGCGGCCACCGGCCGGCTGTCCTCCTCGGACCCGAACCTGCAGAACATCCCGATCCGCACCGACGACGGCCGCCGCATCCGCCGCGCCTTCGTGGCCCCGCCCGGGCGCAAGATCCTGGCCTGCGATTACTCGCAGATCGAGCTGCGGATCATGGCCCACCTGTCCGAAGACCCGGGCCTGGTGCGCGCCTTCGAACAGGGTGTGGACGTACACCGGGCCACCGCCGCCGAGGTGTTCGGGCGCGCGCTGGACGAGGTCACCCCGAACGAGCGCCGCGCGGCCAAGGCGATCAATTTCGGCCTGATGTACGGCATGAGCGCGTTCGGGCTGGCCCGCAACCTGGGCATCGACCGCGGCCAGGCCCAGGATTACGTGGCGCTGTACTTCAGCCGCTACCCGGGCGTGCGCGACTTCATGGAGCGCATGCGCCAGCAGGCCCGCGACCAGGGCTATGTGGAAACCCTGGAAGGCCGCCGGCTGTACCTGAACGACATTCACGCCCGCAACCAGGGCCTTCGCGCCGGGGCTGAACGGGCGGCGATCAACGCGCCGATGCAGGGCACCGCGGCCGACATCATCAAGCGGGCGATGGTGAAAGTGGACGGCTGGCTGCAGGGCCAGGGCGACCAGGCCCGCATGATCATGCAGGTGCACGATGAATTGGTATTCGAAACCGAAAGTGAGTTTCTCGACACCTTGCGTTTGAAGGTGGTGGAACTGATGTCGTCTTCAGCCCAGTTGCGGGTGCCGTTGGTGGTGGATGCGGGCGTCGGTGATAACTGGGATGAGGCGCACTGAGACGGAAATCACGCTCAAACAGCTGAATTGGTTCATAGCTGCTTGAAAAACTGACTGTCGGATGAATGTTTCCCCTACGCGCCTTTCATTAATTGGGCCCCTTCACGAACTATCAATGTTCGGGGTGCTTTTATAGACCTCGACAGGCGCAACGCCTGTTGTGGATCTCTCCCATCCCCTGGTGCAGATCTCGGAACGGGGGCTCCTCCCCAAGCGCCCGTTCCCCGGCCCCGCTGACCTCCCCCTGGTCGGCGGGGCTTTTTATTTGGGCTGCCATAAACCCGGTGCCGCCCGCCCGATGACTACCCCGCGCTGCCGATTGCCGTTTGCCCTGCGTGCGGCCCATGCTGTGGGCTGGACCCGGGGAGAACCGCATGAGCGATCTGTTTGCATTGGCCATGCCGTGGTGGGAATTCATCCTGCGCGCGGTGGTGGTGTACGTGCTGGTGCTGGGCATGGTGCGGTTGTCGGGCAAGCGCGCGCTGGGCCAGATCACCCCGTTCGACGTGCTGCTGATCGTGCTGCTGGGCAATGCGGTACAGAACGCGTTGCTGGGCAAGGACACCTCGCTGGGCGGCGGGCTGCTGCTGGCGGCCACGCTGATCCTGCTCAACTACGGGGTGGGGTGGTTGAGCACGCGCAGCCGACGTGTTGAACGCCTGGTCGAAGGCGAGCCGGTGCTGATCGCGCGTGACGGCAAGCTGCTGGATTCGGTGCTCCGGCGCGAAATGGTCACGTCGGCCGATGTCGATGCGGCGCTGCGCCAGCAAGGCTGCCTGTCGATCGACGACGTCGCGCTGGCGGTGCTGGAAATCAACGGCCACATCACCATCGTGCCGAAGAAGGGGTAGAGCCACCCCATGGGTGGCTGCCATCGTTCGTCGCCGGTAGAGCCACCCCATGGGTGGCTGCCATCGTTTGAGAGCACAGCCACCCATGGGGTGGCTCTACCCGCCTCTGCGGTGCCGCGTTCGGTTACACCCAGTCGCGCGGCACCAGGTAGTCGGCCAGGCGTGCTTCGTCGCTGCCGGCCTCGGGCTGGAAACCGTATTCCCAGCGCACCCGCGGCGGCAGGCTCATCAGGATGCTCTCGCTGCGCCCGCCGCTCTGCAGGCCGAACAGCGTGCCGCGGTCGTAGACCAGGTTGAACTCCACGTAGCGGCCGCGTCGGTACAGCTGGAACTCGCGCTCACGCTCGCCGAACGGCATGTCCTTGCGACGCGCCACGATCGGCAGGTACGCGTCGAGGAAGCCATCGCCGACCGCGCGCAGGTAGGCAAAGTCGCGTTCAAAGTCACCGTGCAGGTCGTCGAAGAACAACCCGCCCACGCCGCGGGTTTCATTGCGGTGGCGCAGGAAGAAGTATTCGTCGCACCAGCGCTTGTGGTCGGCATAACGTGCTTCGCCAAACGGCGCGCACAGGTCGTGCGCCACGCGATGCCACTGCTGCACGTCCTCGTCGAACGGATAGAACGGGGTCAGGTCGAAGCCGCCGCCGAACCACGACGCCACTTCCACGCCATCGCGCTCGGCGCGGAAGTAGCGCACGTTGGCATGGGTGGTGGGCAGGTACGGGTTGGCCGGGTGGAACACCAGCGATACCCCGGTGGCGCGCCACGAGGCGCCGGCCAGTTCCGGCCGGTTGGCCGATGCCGACGGCGGCAGGCGGGTGCCGGCCACGTCGGAGAAGCCGATGCCGGCCTGCTCGAACACCGCGCCGTCGCGCAGGATGCGGGTGCGGCCGCCGCCGCCTTCAGCGCGCTGCCACTGGTCCTCGGCGAACCGGGCCTGGCCGTCGGCGGCCTCAATGGCCGCACAGATGCGGTCCTGCAGGTCGGTCAGGTAGCTGCGTACGCGCTCGAATTCGTTCATGGCGCTACTTTACCGCAGGCCGGAGAGCCGGGCGGTGGGCGCGGCCGCAGCGGATCACCGCTTGTGATTGGGCGTGCGCGGTGCCGGCGGGATGTCCTGATCGGCATCATCGCCGCTGTTCTGCAGTGCCCGCTCCAGCGCATGCCCGGCCGACATCATGGCCCAGTTGCGCGTGTCCAGCAGGTCGCAGGCAACGTGGCGCCCGCTCGCATCGGCCTGGCACAGCGCCTTGAGCATGCCATGCGCATCCACGTCGCCGTTTCTTTCCTGTGCGGTGGCCAGGTTTTCGCAGCCTTCGCGGATGCCTGCACGGCACACCTGCAGGTAATGCACGCTGGCCTGCTCCCACTGCCCCTTCAAGCCCAGCCGCGTGCCCAGCACGTTGCAGCCCTGCATGCTGCCGCGGGCGCAGCAGGCTTCCGCGCCGCCGTCGACCAGCGCCTTGGGGCAGTCCTGCGGCAGCGGCACTTCGGTGAACTGCACCGGCGGCACGCAGCGAGCAGGGTCGCCTTCAGCCGGCGTGCGCTGGAAGCGCTGGAAGCGGGTCCACTGATCCATGCCGAGCAGGTCGCCGTTGGGCAGGGGTTTCAGCACGAAGTCGCCGCCCTGTTCGTGGCGGATCCGGATGGCGCCGTCTTCAAGGCGGGCGCGCAGCTGGCCCATGCCCATGTCGACCAGGCCACGGTCACCAAAACGAAGGGAGTCCATCAAGGCACGCTGGGAGACGTACGCGCCGCACGGCAGCGTTGCCGCTGCCTGGGGCGCGAGGTCCGCACCCAGCTGCTGCAACGGGGGCGCAAACGCGCATGCACGCGAGTCGCCTGCCGAGCAGGCCAGCGCCAGCGCCGCGGTCGCGTGCTGCAGGTCGCCGGCGTCCCACTGCTGCTCGGCCACCTCGGTGCAGAACCACCCATGCGGACGTGCCTGGCAGTACCCCTGCAGCTTCATCCGGTGCGTCTCGGACAGCGGGCGATCCGGTTCGGGTGCAAACACCTTGACCATGCCGGCCGCCAACGCAGCGCCCTGCAGGGCCTCGGCGATTTTTCCGCCCAGCTCCGGGCGGGATGCCAGCGTATTCCTGCATGCCGCCTCATCGAATACATCGCCGTCTTCGCGGCACAGGGCGGGAAGGCCCATCTCGTCGAAGGCCCTTTCCATGTACGCGCGCATGGCGATCAGCTGGTTCTCGGAGAAGCCGGCATCATCGTCGCCGTCGCGTTGCTGGCGGGCCTGTGCATCCTTCCGGTAGCGAGCGGGCAGATCCCGGCACAGGGCCGGCATGCCGTCACTGCAGCCTGCTTCAAGCGCGGCGGTGTCCTTGTCGTGGCGATCGGCCAGGCAACGCAGCGGATCGGCCAGGCAGCTGCCGTCGGGATGGGGCGCCGGCGCGCTGCATTGGGCGGGCGTGCGCAGTACGAAGCGGTTCCAGCCCAGTGCAAGGGCGCGCCCTCGCTGGCTTGCTTTCAGCGGCTCGATGCTGCCCGATCCGAGATCGATCACCTGCGGCTGCCCGTCCTGCAGGTGCACGAGAAAATCGCTGCGCTCCCCGCTGTAGTCGATCTGGTAGCCGCGGTCGGGGCCTTCCAGGACCAGCTCGGCGCTGTCGGTGTCGTTGATGAAGCGCCCGCAGGTGAGCGGCTGCGCGAAGGCGGTGGGCGCCAGCACGAGCAGCAGCAGTGCCGCCGGTGCGGCGCGCAGGGAAACACGTAAAAGGCAGGGCAGCATGTCCGATCCTTGGAAGCGACACATCCGGTTGCAGGCCATGATGGAGCGCGATGGACGGCGCAGGGCCTGCAAGGACCTGCTGCGCCGTCTGCGAAGGGCAGCAGGATAGCGGGGCGGCCGGCGCTGACAACCGTGGCTGTCGCTTACGGCCGTTGGCGCCGCGCCGCCGTCGCAGGCGTCACTCGCCGCCTGCGGCCTCCTCGGCCATCGCACGCACCATCGCCCGCAGCGTCGGCCAATCGCGGGTGGCGTCCACGTCGCAGGCGATGTGGGTAGGGCCGCCCTTGGCGCAGATGGCCGCCAGGGTGGTCGGTACCGCCTCGTCACCGGTATGCAGATAGACCTCGGCCAGGCCCACGCAGCCAGTGCGCACGCCGGCGGTGCACAGCGCGGCGTAGTACGGCGGCGTGCTCTTCCAGTCTTCCTCGCGTGCCCGCGCGCTGGCGGCGAGCTTGCAGCCCAGCAGCTGGCCGGCCTTGCAGCAGGCCTCCGGGCCGCCCTCGCGATCGAGCGTGGGGCAGTCCAGCGGCTGCGGAATCTCGGTGAAGCTCAGCGGGGCGCTGCAGCCACCGGCGGCACCGGGTTGGCGCGTGTAATGGGCAAAACGGCTCTTGCTGTCCATGCCCACCAGGCTGCCGTCGCGCGTGGCCTGCAGCACCACATCGTCACCGATGTCACGGCGCAGGTGGATCCGCCCGTCCTGCACGCGGGCACGCAGGCGCGTGGCGTAGCCGACCATCTGGACCACGCCGGCATCGCCGAACAGCAGGTCCGAGGGGATACCGTGCTCGGCCACATAGCGGCCACAGGGCAGGGTGGTGGTGGGCACCGGCGACAACGCGGCCGCCGACAACCCAAGCAACGGTGCAACCTGCGTGCAGGCGTAGGCTTCGGCGTGCGCGCTGCACGCGTGCTGCAGGGCGTCGCGGGCCTCCAGCAACCGGCCGGCGTTCCACTGTGCTTCGGCCACGCTGCTGCAGAATTCCTCGCGCGGGTGCTGCTTGCACAGGTCCGCCAGTTCGACCAGCTGTTCGGCCGGCAGCACCGCCTGTGGCGCCCGGCTCAGGCCCATGATCGCCGTGCCCATGATCTCGCCCGCCATTGTTTCAAGCAGGCGCGTGCAGACCGCCGGGTCGTAGCCCTTGGCGGTTTCATCGCACTGCGCCGGCATGGGGAACGGTGGCGGCTCTTCCGGGGCGGCTTCGTTGGCCTGCTCCTGGTATCGCTCGACCAGGCGTTTGCAGAAGACCGGCACGTCTTCGCTGCACCACTGGTGCAGCTGCACGGGCGTGGCCTCGAAGGAGTGCTCCAGGCAGCTCACCGGATCGGCGCGGCAGCTGCCTTCTTCCACCGCGTAGAACGGCTTGCAGGCCGCGGCCTTTTCCCGCACGAAATCGTGGTACCCGCCGGTCAGGGTGCGGTCGCCGTCGCCGAAGGTCCAGT
>NZ_QAIW01000248.1:24939-25357 GCF_003061285.1 Stenotrophomonas sp. HMWF003
CGCAGGGGCCGGCCGGCGCAGGGGTCAGCGCCGCATCCAGGCGCGCACGTCGGCACGCAGCAGGCGTGCCGCCAGCCAGCCATGCAGGCCGGCAAAGGCTACGGCAGTGAGCACCAGCATGCCGCTCAGGACGATGCGCTGCAGTAGCAGGTCGTGGCGCAGCTGGCGCATGTCGGGGGTGTCACCGTGCCGCGTCAGATACTGCGAAAAGTGCGCGATGGCATCGTCCACCGCCCACGCGGCAGCGAAGTTCATCAGCGCGGTCACCACCAGCAGCACGATGAACAACCACAGCGCCCAGTGTTCGCGGCGCAGCATGCCCACGCACGCCACCACGCCCACCAGGCAGGTGAGCAGCATGGCCACGCAGATGCCCAGCGCGTGTGTCGTCAGCCACTGCAGCGGCGGTGACAGCCAG
>NZ_QAIW01000248.1:25387-27084 GCF_003061285.1 Stenotrophomonas sp. HMWF003
CCACGCATACCAGCAGCACCGACTTGGTCATCGGCGACAGGAATTTCGGTGGCGCCAGCGGGTCTACGGGCGGCTGGGCATGGGGCAACTGCGGGGGCGATGACATCCGGTGTCCTGTGGGGGTCGGCCACGGGCATCAGCCCGCGGCCACCGCGCGTGCGGCCGCGGGCAGGATATGGTCTTCGCTCAAGGCTGCCAAGCGCCGCCCATGCGGCGGCTGCAGGGGAACCCAGGCCAACTCGGCGATTTCCGCCTGAGCCTGCGGTGTGCCGGTGACCTGCACCCGCCACACCTGCGCGTGCACCCGGCGGCCGTGTTCATGCACCGCCCAGGCCTCGAAACGGCCCAGGGGCTGGGCGCTGCCAGGGTCCATGTGCACGCCCAGTTCCTCGTGCAGCTCACGCGCCAGCGCCTGCAGCGGGGCTTCGCCCGGGTCGGGTTTGCCCCCGGGCTGGATGAAGGTTTCCGAGCCCTGCTTGCGCACCACCAGCACCTGGCCGGTGGCGTCCAGGATGACCGCGGCGACGATCTCGATCGGCGCCGCGGCGTGGCTGGCCTGCGCCGCCACTTACTTCAGGGTGTCGTTGAACAGCTTGAGGATGCGCTTGTACTGGTCCAGCCACGAGTCCGGACGGACATAGCCATGGCGCTCCAGCGGGTACGGCGCGATGGACCAGTTGTCCTTGTGCAGCTCGATCAGCTTCTGGGTGAGGTTGACCGAGTCCTGGAAGAACACGTTGTCGTCCATCATTCCGTGTGCGATCAGCAGGTGGTCCTGCAGGCCGTCGGCGTATTCGATCGGCGACGAGGTGCGGTACGCCTCCGGGTCGATGTCCGGGGTGTTGAGGATGTTGGCGGTGTAGCCGTGGTTGTACTGGTGCCAGTCGACCACCGGGCGCAGCGCGGCACCGGCCTTGAACGTGCCCGGCGAGCGGAACAGCGCCATGAAGGTCATGAAGCCACCGTAGGAGCCGCCGTAGATGCCGGCCTTGGCGCGGTCACCCTGCTTGGTGTCCACCAGCCAGTCCAGGCCGTCCTTGTAGTCCTCCAGTTCCGGGTGGCCCATGTTGCGGTAGATCGCGGTGCGCCAGTTGCGGCCGTAGCCTTCGCTGCCGCGGTAGTCCATGTCCAGCACGATGTAGCCCTGCTGCACCAGCAGGTTGTGGAACATCTGCTCGCGGAAGTAGGCGGGGTAGCGCTGGTGGACGTTCTGCAGGTAGCCGGCACCGTGCACGAACATGGCGATCGGGTACTGCTTGCCCGGCTCGGGGTTCTCCGGGCCGTAGTACTTGGCCCAGACCACGCCCGCGCCATGCTTGGACGGCACCTGCACCAGCTTGGGCTGCACCCACTCGCGGGCCTTGTAGGCGGCGGTGCGGGTGTCGGTGAGCACCTTGGCCTGGCCGCCGGCGGTGGGCACCACGGCCAGCTGCGCCGGCAGGTAGGCGCCGGAGTAACGCACCAGCAGCTGCTGGCCGTCCGGGGACAGCGAGAAGTCTTCCACGCCATTGAGCGTGGTCAGCTCACGGACCTGCCTGCTGGCGGTGTCGACCGCGCAGACCTCGTAGTCGCCCGGGCTCTGCTGGTTGCACAGGAAGTAGAAGCCGCGGCCGTCGGCGCTGGGCACCGGCATCGAGGTTTCCCACTTGCCGCCGGTCAGTGCCTGCGGCTTGGCGGTGCCCTGTTGGGTGTACAGG
>NZ_QAIW01000248.1:27098-27721 GCF_003061285.1 Stenotrophomonas sp. HMWF003
CCCGATTCTTCGGACAGCAGCCACAGCGTGCGGTTGTCGTTGGACCAGCCAAAGTCGTTGAAGCCCCAGTTGATCCAGGCGCTGTCGGTCAGGCGGTGGCGGTTTTCCAGCTTGGCGCTGGCGGGACTGACGCTGGCAATCCAGCGGTCCTTGTTGTCGTTGGCGCGCAGCATGATCGCGGCCTGCTGGCCATCGGCGCTCCAGCGGATGCCGGGGTTGCCGGGGCCGGCCAGCACTTCCAGCGGGCGGTTGCCCTTGAGCGCGTCCTTGCCGGCGGCCTTGCGCAGCGCGGCCAGCGGGTCGGTGCCGATGCCGGGCAGGTTGTCCAGCGAGAGCGGCTTGACCGTGCCGGTGACCGCATCGACCAGCCACAGGGCATGCGGTTCGGGATCGTTGCGGCCCACGCGGGTGCGGGTGTCCTCGAACTCTTCGTAGCCCGATTCGGTCACGTACTTGGGCATCTTGCCGCCGCGGCCTTCGTCGAAGCTCTTCGGCTTGGTGACCACGATCAGGCTGCGGGTGTCGGGCGAGAGGGCGCTGCCGACGATCTCCACGTCGGCGCCGAGGTAGACCGGGCCGGGCGCACGGGTGGCGTCGGCGCGGCGCCAGCTGGCTTCCTGCGC
>NZ_QAIW01000248.1:27731-31068 GCF_003061285.1 Stenotrophomonas sp. HMWF003
GGTGGCCAGGGTGCGCAGTTGCTGGTCGCGCAGGACGTCGGCCTTGGGCGCATCGTCGGGGTTCTTTTCGGCCTTCAGGCTGGCCACCTGCTGGACGCCACCGGTGGCGGTCCAGTGGAACCAGGTCTGGCCGGTCTGCCAGATCACCCCGCCGTCGCGGGCGAAGTTGGCCGCACTGGCCTTTTCGCTGCTGCGGGTCAGCTGGGTCAGCGCGCCGCTGCGCAGGTCGCGCAGGAACACGTCGCCGTTGCGCACGAACACGGCACGCTGGCGCAGGGTGTCGTACACCGGGCTGTCCACGTCCAGGCTACCGCGCTGGTCATCGGCCACCTGGGTGGCCACGCCACCGCTGACCGGCTGGCGGAAGGTGTCGCGGACGGGGCTGCCGGTGCGCTTGAGCTGGTACTCGACCTGCTGGCTGTTCCAGGACCACCACGCGCTTTCGACCGGCGGGCCGATCCAGTCGGGGTCGGCCATGGCCTGCTCGATGGTGATCGGCGTCGGCGTCGGCGCCGCGTGGGCGGTGCCGCCGAGGGCGGCGAGCAGCAGCAGGGACAAGGGCAGCGTTCTGGGCATTGCGGGCGGCACCGTAGTAGAAAACCCGGCAAGCGTAGCAGCCGCAAGGGCCGCAGGAAGGGGCCACAGGTCATGGACGTGGCCTTCCTGCGCAAGGCAAGCGGTGGTCGGTGGGTCGGGCGCTGGGGCCCCATACCCTTTCCGGCGAATGTCCTCCGGCGTCGGCCTGCGGCCGCCCCCTCCCCCTTTACTTCGCCTCCAAGGGTATGGGACCCCAGCGCCCGACCCACCGACAGCGCCAGAAAAGCCTGGCTTCCCTTGCTTGCCGCAAGCCGAGCCCCTTAGCGGCCGGTAGGCTCCTGGGCAAAATAAAGTAGGAGGCCGCGACCGCGGCCGGGGGACATTTGCACCAGGGGCCTACCGGCCGCTAAGGGGCCCTCACGCTCGCGGTAGCCCCGGCCTAAGGGGTCGTGCCCGCTGAATCAATCACCAACCCAGGACCGGGCTCCACCTGCGACAAAGTGAAGCAGCGCGTCACCGGGTCGCATGTGCCTTTAACCAATACAAGCCCAGACTGGTGCGGATTCCAGAAAACCTGCCGGAGGCGTCACGTGGACGCGTTGTTGTTGTCGCGGATCCAGTTCGGGTTCGTCATCAGTTTCCATGTGCTGTTTCCCGCCTTCACGATCGGTACGGCCAGTTGGCTGGCCTTCGTCGAGTCACGCTGGCTGCGCACCGGCAACCCGGTCTGGCGCGAGCTGTATTTCTTCTGGCAGAAGATCTTCGCGGTGTCCTTCGGCATGGGCGTGGTCAGCGGCATCGTCATGGCCTTCCAGTTCGGCACCAACTGGCCGCGCCTCAGCGAAGTGGCCGGCAGCGTGATCGGGCCGCTGCTCACCTATGAAGTGCTCACCGCCTTCTTCCTGGAGGCCAGCTTCCTCGGCGTGATGATGTTCGGCTGGGGCCGCGTATCGCCGCGGCTGCATTTCTTCTCCACCTGCATGGTCGCGCTGGGCACGCTGTTCTCCACGTTCTGGATCCTGTCGTCCAACAGCTGGCTGCAGACCCCGGCCGGCTACGCGATGATCGACGGCATCGTGCACCCGCAGGACTGGTGGCAGGTGGTGTTCAACCCCTCCTTCCCGTACCGCCTGGCACACATGGCGCTGGGCTCGTTCATCACCACCTGTTTCGTGATCGGTGGCGTGGGGGCCTGGTACCTGCGCAAGGGCACGCACCTGGAAGCCGGGCGAACCATGCTGCTGGCAGCCGTTGCGTTCGCCGCGCTGACCGTGCCGGTGCAGATCTTCGTCGGCGACATGCATGGCTTGAACACGCTCAAGCACCAGCCGATGAAGATTGCCGCGATGGAAGCGCACTGGCATTCCGAGGGGCAGGGTGAAGGCGTGCCGCTGGTGGTATTCGCGGTGCCCAACGAGAAAGCCGAGCGCAACGACTACGAAATCGCCATTCCCCGCTTGGGCAGCCTGATCCTGACCCATTCGCTGGAGGGCACGTTCGACCCGCTCACCTCGGTACCGGCCAGCGAACGGCCGCCGGTGGTGCCGGTGTTCTTCGCCTTCCGGATCATGGTCGGGCTGGGCACGCTGATGCTGCTGCTGGCCTGGGTGTCGGCGTTCCAGTGGTGGCGCGGCAAGCTGCTGCAGTCGCGGTGGCTGGTGCGCGGCTGGAACTGGATGCTGCCCAGCGGCTTCATCGCGCTGGTATCGGGCTGGTTCGTGACCGAGATGGGGCGCCAGCCGTGGGTGGTGTACGGGGTGCTGCGCACTGCCGACGCGGTGGGCCCGCAGAGTGCGTGGATGACCGCGTTGTCGCTGGGTGTCTACATCGTGGGCTACGCGTTCGTATTCGGCTGGGGCATCTGGTACCTGGTCAAGATCATCCGCACCGGGCCCAAGCCGCACGAACCGGCGCCGGCGCTGGATGCGGGCAGCCATACCCCGGCGCGGCCGCTGTCCGGTGCCGACGAACCGCTGGAGGAGCGCTGACATGGAGATGACAACCTGGCTGCCGGTGGCATGGTTTGCGGTGATCGGCTTTGGCGTGCTGATGTACGTGGTGCTGGACGGTTTCGTGCTGGGCATCGGCATCCTCGCGCCGATGGCCGAGGACGAGGAACAGCTGGACATCATGATGAACACCGCCGCGCCGATCTGGGACGGCAACGAAACCTGGCTGGTGCTGGGCGGGGCCGGGCTGATGGCGGCCTTCCCCAAGGCCTACGCGGCGCTGCTGTCGGCGCTGTACCTGCCGGTGCTGCTGCTGGTGGTGGCGCTGGTGTTCCGCGGGGTGGCGTTCGAATTCCGCTTCAAGGCGCACCGCTCGCGGCGGTTGTGGAGCGTGGCGTTCGGGCTGGGCTCGCTGCTGGCCGCGTTCGCGCAGGGGGTCATTCTCGGGGCGCTGGTGGAAGGCCTGCAGATCGTGGATGGCCGTTATGCCGGTGGGGCGTTCAGCTGGTTCAGTCCGTTCTCGATGCTGACCGGTGCGGCGGTGGTATTCGGCTACGCGCTGCTGGGCAGCACCTGGTTGATCCTGAAGACCGAGGGCCGTGAGCAGGCGTTCGCGCGCACGCTGACGCGGCCGCTGGTGGTGGCGGTGATCGTGTTCATGGGTCTGGTGAGCACCTGGCTGCCGTTCCTGGATTCGCGCCTGATGGCGCGCTGGTTCAGCGATGGCAACTTCTGGTGGCTGTCGCCGGTGCCGCTGCTGACGCTGGGCGTGGCGGTGGCGCTGTGGCGCAGTGCGATGCACCCGCGCCGCGACCTGCCGCCGTTCCTGTTGACCCTGGCGTTGTTCATCC
>NZ_QAIW01000248.1:31078-33198 GCF_003061285.1 Stenotrophomonas sp. HMWF003
CGGGCTGGTGCTCGGCATGTGGCCCTACCTGCTGCCGCCGAGCATGACGCTGTGGGAGGCGGCCGCCCCGGCGTCGTCACTGGGCTTCAGCCTGGTCGGGCTGGTGGTGCTGCTGCCGGTGATCCTGGGCTACACGGCATGGTCGTACCGGGTGTTCCGCGGCAAGGTGCGGGCGGATGCGGGGTATCACTGAGGGGCGGGGCGCTGGCTCTTCCGGTGGTCCGGGTGGGCGAGCCAGGTGCAAAGAAGGTGGAGAGCAGCCGACCAACGGTCGGCTCTACCGCACGCGGCCGAGCGCGGCGTCAGGCGTGCAGGCCTTCGATTTCGACCAGCAGTTCGGCGCGGCAGACTTCGGCATGCAGCACCACGTAGGCCGGTGGGCCGGGTAATGCGGCCATCTGCGCGGCCACTGCCGGCATGTCCTCGGCGCGCCGCACATACACTTTCAGTACCGACCCGGCGCCAAGCTGGGCGGCCAGCGACGGCCGCTGTCGCCGGGCGGCATCCACCAGGCTCTGCAGGTTTGTCAGCGTTTCGCGCAGCTGTTCCTCCACGGCACCGGTGTGCTGGGACACATGGCCGACGATCGCCGCCGTGCCCGATTGCAGCAACGGCAGCCCGGTGGCCGCCGGCGCCAGCAGCGCCCGCGAAAAACTGGGCGACTGCGGGCCGTACTGGCGCGGGTAGCGGAACGCGCTGACCTGGCGCGGGTTTTCCAGGGGCAGGCCGGGTTCGCGGCCGGCCAGCCAGTACACCTGCAGGCGGCGGTGCCCGTCGAAGCGGCCGATGCAGGTCGCGGCCGGCAGGGCCGCTTCGTCCAGCTCGCGCAGCCCACGTACCCGGCCCACGCAGAAGCGCCGGTAGCGCTCCTGGTCGCCGTCGCCTTCGGTCACCGCGTCCAGGTAGTTCCAGGTCCGCAGCAGGTGCGGGAACCCGCAGTGCGCCAGGAAGCTGCTCATCCGCGCATAGGCGTCGGCGGCGGCCGTCTCGATGTCGCCCTCGGCTTCGTCGATCTCCAGCACCCCGAACAGCAGCGCGGCATTGTGCGACCAGCGCACGCCGTCGGTGACGCCCGACTGCACCGGCGTCGAGCCCCGCCACACCTCCACCTGCGCCGGGCCATGCTCGGCCAGGGGCACCTGCAGCCAGCGCGGATCGTTGCCCGGGGAGGGCGCGGGCGCGCCAAACCCGAACACCGCCAGGGTGCACGGGTCGGCCAGGGCCGCATCGCGCAGTGCTGCCGGCAGGTAGCCGGCGCTGAACACCGCCGCACCTGGGGGGAAAGCGACCGCCGGGGCCGTTGCGTCGTGGATCGTGCTGCTCATTTCAGATTGTGAAAGCTGCCAGTGCCAAGGGTGTCATGATAGCGTGCGCTCCTTTTTACGGCGGTGCGCTGCGATGCCTTGGTGCCTATCAACATGTTGGCGTGAATGATCGAGTTCTCCGTGGTGGATTGGTCGGCCTGGGCACCGGGACTGACGTCGAAAGAACAGTGGCAGGCCTGGGCACGGGCCCCCGCGTTGCCGCAGGGCGATGACACCCCGGCGCTGGCCGAGGTGCCGGCCATGCAGCGGCGCCGCATCGAGCGGCTGGGGCGCATGGCCATCCAGGCCGCCTGCTGGTGTGAACAACCCGACGACGCCGGCCAGGTGCCGCTGGTGTTCGCCTCGCGCCATGGCGACGTGGCCCGTTCGATGGAACTGCTCGACAGCCTGGGCGCCGACCACGGCATGTCCCCGACCGCGTTTGGCCTGTCCGTGCACAACGCGGTGGCCGCGCTGTATTCGATCGCCCGCGGCCACCGCGGCAATTACCTGGCCCTGGCCGCCGGCCGCGCCACGGTCGAGGCCGCCTGCCTGGAGGCCTACGGCCTGCTGGCCGATGGCGCCGCCGAGGTGCGGGTGATCGTGTATGAATCGCCGTTGCCGCCGGTGTATGCCGGGTTCGCCGACGAGCCCGATCCTTATTACGCCTGGTGCTGGCGGCTGGCCCGGGCCGATCGCCCCGGCACCCGGCTCTCGCTGGGCTGGGGCGCGGCCGGGGCCGACAGCCCGGCGGGCGTCCTGCCGCACGGGCTGGATGCGTTGCGCTTCCTGCTGGCGGGTGATCCGGCCCTGACC
>NZ_QAIW01000248.1:33231-42499 GCF_003061285.1 Stenotrophomonas sp. HMWF003
GCTGCTGGGCGGGGTGCTGTTCCCGTTGCTGTTCCTGGTCCGCAACCCGGTCCGGCGCCGCACGCTGGCGCGCCGGCTGGTCCAGCTCAGCTTCGCCAGCCACGTGGGCCTGATGCACCGGCTGGGCGTGATGACCTATGAAATACGCGGGGCCGAGCGCCTGCAGCGCAACGGGCTGCTGATCCTGGCCAACCACCCGACCCTGATCGACGTGGTGCTGTTGATCGCCCAGCTGCCCAATGCCGACTGCGTGGTCAAGCGGGCCGTGGCCTGCAACCCGTTCATGCGCGGCCCGGTGCGGGCGGCCGGGTATGTGTCCAACGACGACGGCGCGGGGCTGATCGACGACTGCATCGCCGCCGTGAAGGCCGGCGGCACCCTGGTCATCTTCCCCGAGGGCACCCGGACCGTGCCGGGCCAGCCGCTGCGCCTGCAGCGCGGGGCGGCCAACATCGCCGTGCGCGGCGGCCTGGACATAACCCCGGTCAGGATCACCTGTACCCCGCTTACCCTGACCAAGGGCCAGAAATGGTATCGTGTGCCATCACGGCGTTTTCACGTTCAGCTGGAAGTCGGGGAAGATCTCCCGATCGCCCCGTTCCTGGCGGTGGCCGGCGACACGCCCAGGGGGGATGCCTTGGCGGCCCGGCGCGTGACCGATCATCTTGCCCATTACTTTGACTTCGCTGGAGAACCAAGCCGTGCAGGCACTTGAGCACGAGATCAAGGAATTGATCATTTCATCGCTGTCGCTGGAAGACATCACTCCCGAAGACATCGACCCGGTGGCCCCCTTGTTCGTGGAGGGGCTGGGGTTGGATTCGATTGACGCACTTGAACTTGGTTTGGCCCTGCAGAAAAAGTACGGTGTCAGCCTGTCTGCGGATTCGGAAGAGACCCGTCGCCATTTCTCCAGCGTGCGTGCCCTGGGCGAGTTTGTCGCCGCACGCCAGTCGTCGTAACGGCGCGTCAGGATTTGCCATGACCAAGAACGAACTTTTCGATCGCATCGTCAAGATCCTCAAGGACAGCTTTGAGATCGAACCGGCGCGCATCACGCCCCAGGCCCGTCTGTACGACGACCTGGACATCGACAGCATCGACGCGGTCGACCTGATCGTGCAGCTCAAGCCGTTGCTGGGCCGCAACCTGCAGCCGGAGGCCTTCAAGGCCGTGCGCACCGTGCAGGACATCGTCGACGTGGTGCACGGGCTGCTGCCCGGTCAAGCAGCCGCCTGACGGCGGCCGCAGGACACTGACCATGGTCCGGGTGCGCGTCGCGGCGTTTGCGTTGCTGTCGCTGGCATACCCGCTGGTGGTGTACCTGTCGCTGGGCCGGTTCGAGCCACGCTGGCTGTCGCTGCTGCTGTTCGGGCTGGCCGCGCTGCGCGCGCTCACCACCCGCCAGCCGGTGTGGTGGGTGGCCGCGCTGGGCACCGGCGTGCTGGCCCTGGTCGCCACCGCCTTCAACCAGGCGCTGCCGCTGAAGCTGTACCCGGCGCTGGTGAACGCGGTGATGCTGGTGATCTTCGCCACCAGCCTGCGCTTCCCGCCCAGTGCCGTGGAACGCCTGGCCCGGCTGGGTGAACCGGACCTGCCACCGTTCGCGGTGATCTATACCCGCCGTGTCACCTGGGTGTGGTGCGGCTTTTTTGTCTTCAACGGAAGTCTTGCCCTGATCACGGCGCTGTGGGCGTCCAACCAGGTCTGGGCGCTGTACAACGGATTGTTGGCGTACGTGATGATGGGTGCCTTGTTTGGTGGCGAGTGGCTGGTGCGGCGACGGGTGAAGGCGGCGCACGCGCATGGTTGACTGGATCGCATTGGACCGGCTGGCGGTGTCGCCACGGCCCGGCCGGATCGTGGGCGAAGCCGAACATGGCCCGGTGTCGCACCCCGACTTCCGCGAACAGGTGCTGCGCTGGCAGCGGGCGTTCGCCCGTGCGCCGGGACGCGACTGGGCGCTGTACTTCGACGACACCCTGGCCTTCGCTGCCGCGCTGCTGGGGGCCTGGCACGCCGGCAAGCGGGTGTTCCTGGGCGGCGACAACCTCCCGGCCACGCTGGACGCGCTGCGCCCGCGCGTGGACGGGTTTGCCGGTGACGTACCCGCGCACCACGCTCCGCTGCAGCCCGCTGCCGACGCCGACGTCGCGGGCGACCTGTTGCCGCTGGACGAAGACCGGCTGGAGCTGGTGGTGTTCACCTCCGGCAGCACCGGCGCGCCGAGCGCGATCGTCAAGCGCATGCGCCAGCTCACGCGCGAAGTGGATGCGCTGCAGGCCGCGTTCGGCGACCAGCTGGAAGGCACGCAGGTGCACGGCACGGTCTCGCACCAGCATATCTACGGCCTGCTGTTCCGCGTGCTGTGGCCGCTGGCGGCCGGTCGCGCCATCCAGCCACGGCGGTTCTTCCATGAAGACCTGGTCAGTGCGCTGGCGCGGCAGCCGTCGGTCCTGGTAGCTACCCCGGCCCACCTCAAGCGCCTGCCCGAACAACTGGACTGGTCCTCGCTGAAGGGCCAGTTGCGCGCGGTGTTTTCCTCGGGCGGTCCGCTGCCCGAAGACGCTGCGCTGCAGGCGCGGGCATTGCTTGGCGTGGCCCCCACCGAGGTGTTCGGCAGCAGCGAAACCGGCGGCATCGCCTGGCGGCAGTGGAGTGCCGAGCAGCCGCAGTGGCACCCGTTGCCCGGCGTGGCCTGGCGCATCCAGGACGGCTGCCTGGCGGTCTCCTCCCCGCACCTGGACACCACCGACTGGTGGCAGACCCAGGACCGCGTGGAGGCCGACGCCGGGCGCAGCTTCCGCCTGCTCGGCCGCGCCGACCGTATCGTCAAGATCGAAGAACGCCGGGTGTCGCTGGACGCGCTGGAGCAGCAGCTGCGCGCGCATCCGGCGGTGCAGGACGTGCGCGTGCTGGTATTGCCGGGCGCGCGCGAACAGCTGGCCGCCGTGGTGGTACCGCAGCAGGCCGACGTGGCCGGCTGGGACGACGCCCAGCGGCGCCGCCAGGCGCAGGCGCTGGGCGCGCACCTGGCCAGCAGCCACGATGCAGTGACCCGGCCGCGGCGCTGGCGCTTCGTCGACACGCTGCCGTTGAATGCACAGGGCAAGGTCACCTTCGCCGCGCTGGCCGCGCTGTTCCGGCCGCAGTTCCCGCTGGTCCAATGGCAGCAGCGCGAGGCCGACACCGCGGCGCTGCTGTTGCCGCTGGACGCCGACCTGATCGCGTTCGACGGGCATTTCCCGCAGGCGAAGATCCTTCCCGGCGTGGTCCAGCTCGATTGGGCCATCCACTATGCCCGCGATGTTTTCAGCATGCCGCCGCGCTTCGAACGCATGGACGCGTTGAAATTCCAGCATGTGGCGCGCCCCGGCGACTGCCTGCAGCTCACCCTGGGCTGGGACGCGGCCAAATCGGTGTTGAGCTTCCGCTATGTCTCCGACCACGGCGTGCATGCCAGTGGCCGGGTGGTGTTCGGCGATGTCTGAGACCCTGCGCGCGGGTCCTCCGGCGGCGGCGTTCGCGCCGCTGGTGGTGATTCCGGTCTACGACCATGAGCATGCGATCGGCGCGGTCGTGCGCGGCGTGCTGGCCAGCGGGCTGCCGTGCCTGCTGGTGGATGATGGCTCACACCGCGGGTGCGCACAGGCACTGGACGCCCTCGCGGCCGACCACCCCGCACAGGTCACCCTGCTGCGCCTGCCGGTGAACCAGGGCAAGGGCGGGGCGATGCTGGCCGGGTTCGCCGAGGCGGCGCGCCGTGGCCACAGCCACGTGCTGCAGATCGACGCCGACGGCCAGCACGACCCGAGCGACATCCCGCGCTTCGTGGCCCTGTCACGGCAGCACCCCGACGCGGTGATCTGCGGCATTCCTGCCTACGACGACAGCGTGCCCAAGGCGCGCCTGTACGGCCGTTACGCCACCCACATCTGGGTGTGGATCAACACGCTGTCGCTGCAGATCCGCGATTCGATGTGCGGCTTCCGGCTGTACCCGCTGGCGCCGGTGACGGCGCTGGTGGGGCAGGAAACCATCGGCCGGCGCATGGACTTCGACAGCGAGATCCTGGTGCGGCTGTTCTGGCGCGACGTGCCGGTGATCAGCCTGCCCACCCGGGTGACCTACCCCAGCGATGGCGTGTCGCACTTCGATGTGTGGCGCGACAACGTGCGCATCAGCCGCATGCACACCCGGCTGTTCTTCGGCATGCTGTGGCGCGCGCCGCGCCTGCTGTGGCGACGGATCGCCGGAGCGCCACGCGCATGACCGCACCGGCACCGGCCAACGCCCCGCACTGGGCCGACCTGGGCGAGACCACCTCGGCTGCCGGGGTGCTGTTCCTGTGCTGGGTGCACCGCTGGTTCGGGCGTTGGCCGTTCCGCCTGTGCGTGTACCCGGTGGTGCTGTGCCATTGGCTGGGCAACCGCGTGGCGCGGCAGTCGTCGCTGCAGTACCTGCAGCGGCTGCAGGCGCACACCGGCGTGCTGGGCGGCGTGCCGGGGCGCTGGACCAGCCTGAAACACTTCGCGCTGTTCGCCGACACCCTGCTGGACAAGCTGCTCGGCCTGGGCGGCCGCTACCCGCCCAACCATATCCGCCTGCAGCGCGACCTGATGCTGGAGAAGATCGCGCGCCGCGAGGGCGGGTTGATCCTCACCGCGCACATCGGCTGCCTGGAACTGTGCCAGGTGCTGGCCGAACAGGTGCCGGGTTTCCGCATCACCGTGCTGGTGCACACCGCGCACGCGCAACGCTTCAACCGGCTGATGCAGCGGCTGGACCCGCTGGCGTCGGTGGAGCTGATGCAGGTTACCGACATGGGCCCGGCCACCGCGGTGGAACTGCAGCGGCGGGTCAACGACGGCGGCTTCGTGGCCATCGTCGGCGACCGCGTGCCGCTGCGTGGCGGGCGCACCGTGCCGGCGCCGTTCCTGGGCCACGTGGCGCAGTTCCCGATCGGCGCCTACGTGCTGGCCTCGGCGCTGGCCTGCCCGGTGTACACCATGGCCTGCCTGCACGACGGCGACGGCTACCGCGTGCGCTTCGAGCATTTCAGCGACCGCATCGTGCTGCCGCGCGGGTCGCGTGACGCCGCGCTGACCGCGCAGGCCGAACATTTCGCCCGGTGGCTGGAAGTTCAGGTCACCCAGGCACCCTTGGACTGGTTCAATTTCTTCCCCTTCTGGGATCAGGCATCTCATGGCAAGTAAGTCACCCGATATCCGCTTCGGCGATGCGCCGCTGACCATCGAAGACGTGGTCGCGCTGTCGCAGCGCCAGGCCCAGGCCGTGGTCAGCGACGACCCGGCCTTCCAGGCGCGCATCCAGAAGGGGGCCGATTTCCTCGACCGCCTGCTGCGCGAGGACGGTGTCATCTACGGGGTGACCACCGGCTACGGCGACTCGTGCACGGTGAACATTCCGCCGGCGCTGGTGGCCGAACTGCCGCACCACCTGTTCACCTACCACGGCTGCGGCCTGGGCCGGTTCCTGGACCCGCAGGAGACCCGCGCGGTGATCGCCGCGCGCCTGGCCTCGCTGGTGCGCGGCATGTCCGGGGTCAGCCATCCGCTGCTGGACGGGCTGGCCACGCTGCTGCGCCACGACGTGCTGCCGCTGATCCCGGCCGAAGGCTCGGTCGGCGCCAGCGGCGACCTGACCCCGCTGTCCTACGTGGCCGCGGTGCTGTGTGGCGAGCGCGAGGTGATGTACCAGGGCGCGCGCCGCCCGGCCGCCGAGGTGCTGGCCGAGATCGGCATGACCCCGCTGCGGCTGCGCCCCAAGGAAGGCCTGGCGATCATGAACGGCACCGCGGTGATGACCGCGCTGGCCTGCCTGGCCTACGACCGCGCCGACTACCTGACCCGGCTGGCCACCCGCCTGACCGCGTTCAACGTGCTCGCCAGCGACGGCAACGCGCACCATTTCGATGAAATGCTGTTCGCCGCCAAGCCGCACCCGGGTCAGATGCAGATCGCCGCGCGCCTGCGCCAGGACCTGCACAGCGACCGTCCGCCGCGCAACGAACAGCGCCTGCAGGACCGCTACTCGCTGCGCTGCGCCCCGCACGTGATCGGCGTGGTGCAGGACGCCCTGCCGTTGATGCGTCAGCTGATCGAAACCGAACTCAACAGCGCCAACGACAACCCGCTGATCGACGCCGACGGCGAGCGCATCCTGCACGGCGGCCACTTCTATGGCGGCCACATCGCCTTTGCGATGGACGCGCTGAAGAACACCATCGCCAACCTGGCCGACCTGCTCGACCGGCAGATGGCACTGGTGGTGGACGCGCGCTACAACCACGGCCTGCCGGCCAACCTGTCGGCGGCCACCGGTGAGCGCGCGGCGATCAACCACGGGCTGAAGGCGCTGCAGATCAGCGTGTCGGCGTGGACCGCCGAGGCGCTCAAGCAGACCATGCCGGCTTCGGTGTTCTCGCGTTCCACCGAGTGCCACAACCAGGACAAGGTCAGCATGGGCACCATCGCCGCGCGCGACTGCCTGCGCGTGATCGAACTGACCGAGCAGGTGGTTGCCGCGCTGCTGATCACCGCCCGCCAGGGCGTGGCGCTGCGCCAGCGGGTAGGCATGAAGGCCATCCTGCACGGCGAACTGGACGCGATGTACCAGGACCTGTGCGCGCGCATCGCGCTGGTCGAGGAAGACCGCGCGCTGGACGGCGAGCTGCGCGCGCTGCTCGATGACATCCGTGGCCAGCGCTGGAGCCTGTATGACCAGCCCTGACCTGAGCCTGGAGGTGCGCCTGTCGCCCACCTTCCACGACTGCGACCCGATGCACGTGGTGTGGCACGGCAACTACTTCAAGTACTTTGAAGTCGCCCGCTGCGCACTGCTGCAGCAGTACGACTACGACTACCCGCAGATGCGCGAATCCGGCTACATCTGGCCGGTGGTGGACGCGCGGGTGAAGTACATCCGTCCGCTGCTGTACGGGCAGGCGCTGCGCGTGCGCGCCACCATCACCGAATGGGAAAACCGGCTGAAGATCGCCTACGAGATCCTCGATGCCGACAGTGGCCAGGTGCTGACCCGCGCCCACACCATCCAGGTGGCGGTCGACGCGGCCACCAATGAAATGCTGTACCTGTGCCCGCGCGTGCTGTGGGACCGTCTGGGAGTGGAAGTGCAATGAACGCTCTGCTGCGCACGCTGGTCGTGCTGGTGTCGTTGGTCGTGGCCGCGCCGGTGCTTGCCGCCCCCGCGGCCGATGTGGATCTGGTCAAGCAGCGCGTGGCCAAGGTGGGCGTGCTGCGCGGCGAGTTCAGCCAGGAAAAGCAGGTGGCCGGCTTCAAGAACCCGCTGCGTTCGCAGGGGCGCTTCGTGCTGGCCCAGGACCACGGCGTGGTCTGGACCACGCTCAAGCCGTTCCCGTCCGAAGTGGTGGTCACCCGTGACCGCATCCTCAGCCGCCAGCGCGACGGCAGCAGCCGGGTCGAGCTGGACGGCCGCCAGCAGCCGGCGATGCGCTCGGTCAACGCGATCATGTTCGCGCTGATGAGCGGCGACGCACAGGCGTTGTCGGCCCAGTTCACGGTGAAGGTGGAGGCCCGGCCGAACAACGGCTGGAGCATGCAGCTGAGCCCGCGCTCGGCGATGCTGGGCAAGGTATTCACCGGGCTGAAGCTGCAGGGCGACCGTTACGTGCGCGAGGTGGAGATCACCGAGGCCAACCAGGATGTCACCCGCATCCACTTCACCGGCATGAGCGAAACGCCGGCCGCGTTGAGTGCGGAAGAGGGCGGCAAGTTTGAATGACGCACTGAATTCGAACGGCCGCCTGCAGCGCATCTGGCGCTGGCTGGCCGTGCTGTGGCTGCTGGTGCTGCTTGGCCTGGGCGTGCAGCAGTGGCAGCTGTGGAAGAGCGAATCGCGGATCGATACCGACATCCTGGCGCTGTTGCCGCAGGATGCACACGACCGCCTGCTGTCCGACGTCACCCGCCGCATCGCCGACGCCAACGCGCGCCAGATCGTGGTGCTGCTGGGCAGCCGCGACGCCGCGCAGACCAAGGCAGCCGAAGCCGCCTTCCGCAGCGCGCTGCAGACGCCCGAAGGCAAGGCGTTGCTGCAGGAAAGCGGCTCCATCGAAGGCTGGTTCGAACAGGCGCGTGCGTTCTACGCGCCGTACCGCGACCGCCTGCTCACCAGTGAGCAACGCCAACGCCTGCAGTCCGAACCGGTGGATGGCCTGGCCGAGGCCGCGCTGGCGGCCCTGTACGGCCCGATGGGCGCGCCGCGGCTGACCGAATGGCGCCAGGACCCGCTGTCGCTGTGGCCGCAGTGGTGGCAGGAACGCGCACTGGGCTCGGGCCTGCAGATGGGCGATGACGGCCTGCTCGAGGCCGACGGCAAGCACTGGTCGATCGTGCAGTACGACACCGTGGGTTCGGCGTTCCAGCTCGATGGCGAACGCCACATCGACGTGCTGCTGGACCAGGCCGCCGCGGCGGCCGGCACGCACGCGCCCGGCCTGGAAGTGCTGCGCGCCGGTGTGCCGCTGCATGCCGAAGCGGCGGCGGTGCAGGCCAACTGGGAAATCAACACGATCGGCTGGGGCTCGCTGGCGGCGGTGCTGCTGCTGGTGTGGCTGGCGTTCCGTTCGCTGCGCCCGATCCTGCTGGTGGCCGCCTCGCTGCTGATCGGCTGCGGCGTGGCCCTGGCGGTCACGGTGCTGGTGTTCGGCAAGGTGCACGTGCTCACGCTGGTGTTCGGTGCGTCGCTGGTCGGCGTGGCCGAGGACTACGGCATCCACTGGTTCGCCTCGCGCCAGGCCGAGCCGGCCGACCGCCGCTGGCGCCTGCTGCGGCACCTGCTGCCCGGCCTGTGGCTGGCGCTGCTGACCAGCGCGCTGGCCTATCTGGCGTTGGGCCTGGCACCGTTCCCGGGGCTGCGCCAGATGGCGCTGTTCTCGGTGGTCGGCCTGGCCGCCGCCTTCCTCACCGTGATCTTCTGGTTCCCGTGGCTGGACGGCGGCGAGATCCGCACCACCGGCTTCTCGCGCTGGCTGGGCGGCACGCTGGAGCGCTGGCCGCGCCTGCACGGGCGCAAGGCCGCGATTTTCCTGGGCGTGGCGGCGCTGCTCTCGGCCGTGGGCATTGCCCGGCTGGACAGCAACGATGACCTGCGCAGCCTGCAGTCCTCGCCCAAGAGCCTGATCGACCAGCAGATCCGCATCAGCCAGATGCTGGGCATGCCCAGCATCTGGCTGATGCGGATCTGCTGGTCGATCAGGCTCTTG
>NZ_QAIW01000248.1:42534-45071 GCF_003061285.1 Stenotrophomonas sp. HMWF003
ACGCCCGGATTACGCCGGTCGCGACCTGGACGCCGATGCCTTCCTGGCCTCCCCGGCGGCGATGCCGTTCCACCACCTGTGGCTGGGCAAGGTGGGTGCGGGCCTTGCCACCGTGGTGATGGTCGATGACCTGTCGCGCGCCGATGCGTTGGCCCTGCTCGAAACCCAGGCCAAGGGTATCGACGGCGTACGCTGGGTCGACCGCACCGCCGATTTCTCCTCGCTGCTCAAGCACTACCGCAAGTTGATGAGCGGGTTGCTGCTGGTGGGCATCGTGCTGGTGTTTGCCGTGCTGTACTGGCGCTACCGCGCGCAGGCCTGGCGCGTGTTCGCCCCGACCCTGGTGGCCGGCGCGCTGACCCTGGCCCTGCTGGGCCTGTTCGGCCAGCCGCTGCAGCTGTTCAACGTGCTGGCGCTGATGCTGCTGCTGGGCATGGGCATCGATTACGGCATCTTCCTGATCGAACACCGCGGCGATGCCAGTGCGTGGCTGGCGGTGTGCGTGGGCGCGGCCAGTACCTGGCTGTCGTTCGGCCTGCTGGGCCTGTCGGCCACGCCGGCGCTGCGTGCGTTCGGCCTGACCCTGCTGTTCGGCATCGGCCTGGTGTGGATCATCTCGCCACTGTTCCGCCCACCACCGCACGACGCACCGCACTGAGCAACGCGCGTTTCCCGTCCGCCATTTTTCTTGATCAAGGATGTATCGATGAACCCGCAAGTGGAAACAACCGAGATCCTCGTGATCGGTGCCGGCCCGGCCGGCTCGGTCGCCGCGGCGATGCTGCGCAAGCAGGGCCGCCAGGTGCTGATGATCGAGCGCCAGCAGTTCCCGCGCTTCTCCATCGGTGAGAGCCTGCTGCCGCAGAGCATGGAATACATCGAAGCGGCGGGGCTGCTGCAGGACGTGGTGCAGGCCGGTTTCCAGTACAAGAACGGCGCGGCCTTCGTGCGCGGCGAGGCGAGCACCGAGTTCGACTTCCGCGACAAGTTCTCGCCCGGCTGGGGCACCACCTACCAGGTGCAGCGCGCCGACTTCGACAACGTGCTGGCCCGCGGTGCCGAGCGCATGGGCACCACGCTGCGGTTTGGCGATGAAGTGCTGTCGGTGCAGCCGGGCCGCCCGGCGCGGGTGCAGGTACGCCGCCCCGATGGCAGCGAGTACACCATCGAAGCCGGCTTCATCCTCGACGCCAGCGGCTTCGCACGGTTGTTGCCGCGCCTGTTGAACCTCGAATCGCCGTCGAACTTCCCGGTGCGCGGCGCGATCTTCTGCCACGTGCGCGACCATATCCCGGCCGACGCGGGCTTTGACCGCAACAAGATCCTGATCACCACCCATCCCGAGCACGTGGACGTGTGGTACTGGACCATCCCGTTCTCCAACGGCTGCTGCTCGCTGGGCGTGGTCGCCGAGCCCAGCTTCTTCGAGAAGTATCCCGGCAGCGACGAAGACAAGCTGCGCGCCATCGTCGGTGAAGATCCCAACCTGACCCGCCTGCTCGCCAACGCCGAGTGGGCCGTGCTGCCGGTGCGCACCATCACGGGGTACTCGGCCAACGTGTCCTCGTTGTGGGGCGAAGGCTACGCGCTGCTGGGCAACGCCGGCGAGTTCCTCGACCCGGTGTTCTCCTCGGGCGTCACCATTGCCTTCAAATCGGCGGAGCTGGCCAGCGCGTGCATCGCCCGCGAGTACAACGGCGAGACCGTGGACTGGGAGAAGGACTTCTCCGTTCCGCTGCGCGCCGGGGTCAAGACCTTCCGCCGTTTCGTCGAAGCCTGGTACGCCGGCGGCTTCCAGAAGATCATCTACCACCCCGAGCAGCAGCCCGACGTGCGCCGCATGATCTCCTCGATCCTGGCCGGCTACGCCTGGGACACCCACAACCCGTACGTGGCCGATGACAGCGGCCGCCGCCTGCGGGTGCTGGAGGAACTGTGCAGCGGCTGATCGTCCTGTTGCTTTCGTGCGTGCTGCTGGCGTCCTGCGCCAGCACCCGCATGCCTGCGCCGCTGGTGCAGCTGCCGACCCTGCAGCTGCCGCCGTCGGCGTTGCCGCAGCCGTTGCAGCTGCAGCAGCGCCTGCAGTTCCGCTTCGGCACCCACGAACGCGAACTGGATGCGTTGCTGGAAGCCGACGGCAGCCAAGTGCGGCTGGCGGTGCAGGCCATGGGCCAGACCGGCGTGCGCATGGTCTGGGACGGCACGACGCTGGAACAGACCCGCGCGCCGTGGCTGCCGCCGCAGGTGCGTGGCGAGCGCGTGCTGGACGACCTGCAGTTCGCGCTGTGGCCGGCGCAGGCCATCCGCGCCGCCCTGCCGGCCGGCTGGACCCTGGTCGAGGCCGGCCGCGAGCGCCGCCTGGAGCAGGCCGGCAAGGCGTGGCTGCTGCTGGAACCGCTGCCCGATGGCCGCGTGCGCCTGCGCAACCTGGCCGAAGGCTATGAACTGGTGATTGAATCGTTGGACATGGAACAGGCACCGCCGTGAGCAGTAGCAGCAGCGCGATCTATCTGAATGACCTGGGCGTGGTCTGCGCG
>NZ_QAIW01000248.1:45081-49519 GCF_003061285.1 Stenotrophomonas sp. HMWF003
TTCGCGGACCAGCCCGGCGGGCTGCGCGACAACGACCAGATCATCGCCGGCCGCACCCTGGCCCTGGGTGAAGTGACCACCCCGCTGCCGGACCTGTCCGCGCTGCCGGTGGCGCTGCGCGGGCGCAACAACGCCCTTCTCGAAGCGGCCCTGGTGCAGATCCGCCCGGCCGTGGACGCGGCGATCGCGCGCCATGGCGCCGATCGGGTGGCGGTGATCATCGGCACCAGTACCTCGGGCATCGGGGAATCGGAGAACGCGCTGCGCTGCCATCGCGAGAGCGGCCAGTGGCCGTCGGGCTTCGACTACGCACAGCAGGAAATGGGCACCTCGGCGCGGTTCGTGCGCGAGCGCATCGGCAGCACCGGGCCGGCCTGGACCATCTCCACCGCCTGCTCGTCCAGCGCCAAGGCGCTGATGGCCGCCGCGCGCCTGCTGCGCGCCGGGGTGGTGGACGCGGTGGTGGCCGGCGGCGCCGATTCGATGTGCCGGTTCACCGTGGCCGGCTTCAGTGCGCTGGAGTCGGTCTCGGCGGCGCGCTGCAACCCGTTCTCGGCCAACCGCAACGGCATCAACATCGGCGAGGGCGCCGCGCTGTTCCTGATCACGGCCGCGCCCGGCCCGGTGTGCCTGGCCGGGTGGGGCGAGTCGTCCGATGCGCACCACATGTCCGCGCCGGACCCGCAGGCACGCGGCGCGATCGACGCCATGCAGCAGGCGCTGGACCGGGCCGGCTGGGCGCCAGCGCAGGTGGATTACGTGAACCTGCACGGCACCGCCACCGGGCACAACGACGCGATGGAAAGCCAGGCCGTGGCGGCGGTGCTGGGCACCACGGTGCCGGCCAGCTCGACCAAGCCGCTGACCGGCCACACCCTGGGCGCGTCCGGAGCGATCGAGGCCGCGCTGTGCTGGATGGTGCTGGCCGACAATCCGCAGCAGCAGCTGCCCACCCACTGGTGGGACGGGCAGGGCGACGCCGCGTTGCCGGCGCTCGCGCTGGTGGCACCGGGCACCCACGCCGCACGGGCGCCGCAGCACGTGCTCAGCCACTCGTTCGCCTTTGGCGGCAGCAATGCCGTCCTGGCCCTGGCGAAAGGATAAGCATGCAGCTGCCGCTGAACATCGATGAGGTGCTGCCCCACCGCGACAGCATGCGCCTGATCGACCGCCTGCTGGACTGGCAGCCGGAGTCGATCGTGGTCGAGGTGGACGTTCCCCATCAGGGCCTGTTCAACCATGCCGAGGGCGTTCCAGCCTGGGTGGGCGTGGAATACATGGCCCAGGCGATCGCCGCGTGGGCAGGCTGCAAGGCACGCCAGGCAGGGCGCGAGCCCTCGATCGGGTTCCTGCTGGGCACCCGCCGCTACACCGCGCACCAGCCGTACTTCGCCGCCGGCAGCTGCCTGCGGGTAGAGGCACAGTGCGAGCTGATGGGCGAAAATGGGCTGGGCATGTTCGCCTGCCGGATCCTGGCAGGCGCTACCGAATTGGCGGTCGCCAACGTATCGGTGTTCGAACCACGCGATGCGATGGCTTATCTGGAGAGTGGAGAGGCATGACAGGGAATCTCACAGTGCTGGTGACCGGCGCCAGCCGGGGCATCGGCCGCGCCATCGCGCTGCGCATCGCGCGCGACGGCTTCGACGTGGTGGTGCATTGCCGCAGCCGCATCGAGGAAGCACAGGACGTGGTGGCCCAGATCCAGGCCCTGGGCCGGCAGGCCCGCGTGCTGATGTTCGACGTGGCCGACCGCGACGCCGCGCGTACCGCGCTGGAGGCCGACGTGGAGGCGCACGGCGCCTACTACGGGGTGGTCTGCAACGCCGGCATCGCCCGCGACGGCGCGTTCCCGGCGATGCCCGCCGAAGACTGGGACGCGGTGGTGCACACCAACCTGGACAGCTTCTACAACGTGCTGCATCCGCTGGTGATGCCGATGGTGCGGCGGCGCAAGCCGGGCCGCATCGTCACCCTGTCGTCGGTGTCGGGGCTGGTCGGCAACCGCGGCCAGACCAACTACAGCGCGGCCAAGGCCGGCATCATCGGCGCCACCAAGGCGCTGGCGCTGGAACTGGCCAGCCGCGCGATCACCGTCAACTGCGTGGCCCCGGGCCTGATCGAGACCGACATGATCAACCAGGAAGTGCTGGACCACGCGCTTAAACTGATTCCCGCCGGGCGCATGGGCCAGCCGGACGAGGTCGCCCATGCGGTGTCCTTCCTGCTGTCCGAATCGGCCGGCTACATCACCCGCCAGGTGATCTCGGTCAATGGAGGCATGGTCTGATGAGCCGAACCGAACGTCGCGTGGTGGTCACCGGTGCCGCCGCGCTCAGCCCGCTGGGCCACGACTGGCCGAGCATCCGCGAGCGCCTGCACGCACGCGTCAACGCGGTGCGCTACATCCCCGAGTGGGAGGTGTTCGACGGCCTCAACACGCGCCTGGCCGCGCCCGTGCAGGACTACGACCTGCCGGCCCACTACAACCGCAAGACCACCCGCAGCATGGGCAAGGTGGCGGTGATGTCGGTGCGCGCCACCGAACTGGCGCTGGAATCGGCCGGCCTGCTTGGCCACCCGGTGCTGCGCAGTGGCATGGCCGGCGTGGCCTATGGCTCATCGTCGGGCAGCCACGAGGCCACGGCCGAGTTCGGCCGCATGCTGCACGAACACACCACCGAAGGCATCAGCGCCACCACGTACCTGAAAATGATGAGCCACACCTCGCCGGTCAACATCGGGGTGTTCTTCGGCTTGTCCGGCCGTGTCTACACCACGTCCAGCGCCTGTACGTCGGGCAGCCAGGGCGTGGGCGCCGGTTACGAGGCGATCCGCAGCGGCAAGCAGCGGGTGATGGTCACCGGGGGCGCCGAGCAGCTGGATGCCACGGCTGCGGCGGTGTTCGACACCCTGTTTGCCACCAGCGTGCGCAACGATGCGCCGCAGACCACGCCGAGCCCGTTCGACGCGCACCGCGACGGCCTGGTGCTGGGCGAGGGCGCCGGCACGCTGATCCTGGAAGAGCTGGAGCACGCGCAGGCACGCGGGGCGACGATCCTGGCCGAGGTGGTCGGGTATGGCACCAACAGCGACGGCCAGCACGTCACCCAGCCGAGCGCGGACACCATGGCCCAGGCGATGCGTCTGGCGCTGGAAGATGCGGGCCTGGAGGCAGCGCAGATCGGCTACGTGAACGCGCACGGCACGGCGACCGACCATGGCGACATCGCCGAGACCCAGGCCACCGCGAAGGTGTTCGGTCCGGGCATGCCGATCAGTTCGCTGAAGAGCTACGTGGGCCACATGCTGGGCGCCTGCGGTGCGTTCGAGGCCTGGATGACCATCGAGATGATGCGCGAGGGCTGGTTCGCGCCGACCTTGAACCTGCACGAGGTGGACCCGCGCTGCGGCGCGCTGGATTACATCCGGGGCGAGGGCCGTGCGCTGCAGCCCGAGTACGTGATGAGCAACAACTTCGCCTTCGGTGGCATCAACACCTCGTTGATATTCCGCCGTTGGCAGGCCTGATCTGATCCACCCGACCCGGGCACGGGTCGGTTCTTCCCAGCACCACCCCGCGTCCTACCAACAAGGAGAAAGTTGAATGCGTCGTTTTGCCCTGATTGCCGCCACCGCGCTGCTCGCCGTCGCCAGCACCGCCCAGGCCCGTGACACCCGTGTTGAACAATCGCTGCGTGAGCTGGTGAGCTCGCAGGCCGCCCGTGATGCCGGTATCGACGGCAGCGTGCGTTTCTACCTGGCCGGCGAAAAGGTCAACGTGCAGCAGCGCCTGGGCGAAGACGTGACCAACAAGAAGACCAACGCGGCCAACAAGAGCGACGAGGAAGCCTGCCGCTGGGTCGCCCTGTCGGCGCTGCGCGCGCTGCAGGACGGCGCCAAGTCGCGCAACGCCAACGCGGTGGTGGACATCGTGAGCTACTACAAGAAGAATGAGTTCAAGAGCACCACCAACTACGAGTGCTACGCCGGCACCCTCATGGCCGGTGTCGCCCTGAAGGGCACCTACGCCAAGGTCAAGTAAGACCGCTCGCAGCCACCGCTCCGTCGGGGTGGTGGCTGCGGCTTGTTTCACGATCGACAGCTACAGCAACAGCTACCGCAACAGCTACAGCAACGGCGATTTCTCGCCTGTGCCGGGGAGGGCAGGCCTGTGTGGGTTCGCATGGAACGGCAAAGGCCAAGGCCAAGCGCCGCCCGCCCCAAGCTCGCATGCACGCCGCGGTAGTGCCGAGCCACGCTCGGCAGCTCTTCCTCCCCCCAACCAAAACCGGTGCTCTGCTCCGGCTCCTGCCGTGGCTGTTGCCCTGCTCTCCAAAAGCACCAGAAATTTCTGAAAGCGCTGGGGAGGGTGGGTATCCGGGGCCCTGAGCCGCATGGATGCGGCGACGGAGCTTACAAGGATGTACTTGCAGCG
>NZ_QAIW01000021.1:0-4813 GCF_003061285.1 Stenotrophomonas sp. HMWF003
GCCTTCAGCCGCCCCCTCCCCCTTTATTTCGCCTCCAAGGGCATGGGGGCCCAGCGCCCGCCCCACCGGGAGGAGCACAACCAAAAAACGGGCCTTTCGGCCCGTTTTTCGTTGCAACGTCACCCGCTCGGTCAGCCGCCGCCACCACCGCCGGCATGGATGCCGCCGGCCGTCAGTGCCGCCGGATCCAGCAGCTTGCGCAGCTCCGTCTCGGACAACCCGCTGTCTTCCAGCGCCACGTCCAGCACCGGGCGTTGCTCCTTGTAGGCGCGCTTGGCAATCGCCGCGGCCTTTTCATAGCCGATGATCGGGTTCAGCGCGGTCACCAGGATCGGGTTGCGGTCCAGCGCCTCGCGCACCCGGTCTTCGCGCACCGTCAGGCCGGTGATCGCGGTATCGGCCAGCAGCCGCGAGATGTTGGACAGCAGGCCGATCCCATCGAGCAGGTTGGCCGCGATCAGCGGCAGCGTCACGTTCAACTGGAAATTGCCGGTCTGCCCGGCCACCGTGATTGCGGTGTGGTGGCCGATCACCTGCGCGCACACCATCACCGTGGCCTCCGGAATCACCGGGTTTACCTTGCCCGGCATGATCGAGCTGCCCGGCTGCAGCGCCGGCAGTTCGATTTCGCCCAGGCCAGCCAGCGGACCGGCATTCATCCAGCGCAGGTCGTTGGCGATCTTGATCAGGGCCACCGCCAGCGCGTTGAGCTGGCCGGACAGTTCCACCGCATCGTCCTGCGCGGCCAGGCCTTCGAACTTGTTCTCGGCGCTGTCGAACTTGACCCCGGTCTGCTGCTTGAGCAGTTTGGCCACGCGTTCGCCAAAGCGCGGATCGGCATTGATGCCGGTGCCGATCGCGGTGCCGCCCAGCGGCAGCCGACGCAGGCGCTTGAGGCTGTCTTCGATACGCTCCTGCGCCGAGGACAACTGCGCCGACCACGCACCGAACTCCTGCTCGAAGGTCAGCGGCATGGCGTCCATGAGGTGGGTGCGCCCGGTCTTGACCACCTTGCGCAGGCTGCGGCCCTTCTTGTCGATGGTCTTGCGCAGGTGCACCAGCGCCGGCAGCAGCTGTTCGTGCACGCCCAGCAGCGCCGAGACGCGCAGCGCGGTGGGAATCACATCGTTGGAGCTCTGCCCCTGGTTGACGTGGTCGTTGGGATGCACCGCCAGCTTGCCCGCCTTGCCCGCGCGGTTGGCCAGGGTGGCAATCACCTCGTTGGCATTCATGTTCGACGACGTGCCCGAACCGGTCTGGTACACATCGATCGGGAAATGCGCATCGTGCTGGCCGTCGGCCACTTCGGCCGCGGCTGCCTCGACCGCCTTGCCGATGTTCTTCGGCAGATGACCCAGCTCGACGTTCACCGCCGCCGCTGCGCCCTTGACCAGGCCCAGCGCGCGGATGAAGCCGCGCGGCATGCGCTGCCCGGACACCGGGAAATTGTTCACGGCCCGCTGCGTCTGCGCGCCCCACAACGCATCACTGGGCACCTGCAGTTCGCCCATGCTGTCGTGCTCGATCCTGAAACCCTTGCTCATTGCATCAACTCCGCGATTCTTTCGGTAGGGAAAGGGAACCTGCGGCTGGCAACGGGCCTGATTCCCTGGCTGGCGGCTCTACGCACAATACTCCCACCGTGCACCGAACCCAACAGCGCGGGTGATCGGCTAGACTCGGGATTCGTGTCCATTCAGAAAGACTTCCGCCCCCCATGGGTGACGACCCTCACTGTAGTTTCTGGCGCGCCGCTGCGCGCATGCCCCTGCCCGCGCACCCCGCCGGCGCCGATGCCCCCCTGCCTGCTGCGGCCACGCCGCGGGGCGCGCGATGATCGGCAACCTCCTTCTGCTGCTGTTGGCCTTCGGCCTGGTGCTGCTCAACGGGTTCTTCGTGGCCGCCGAGTTCGCCCTGGTCAAGCTGCGCCATACCCAGGCCGTCGGCCTGGCCGAACGCCACGGCTGGCGCGGCCGCCTGCTGCTCAACGTGCATTCGCACCTGGACGCGTACCTGTCGGCCTGCCAGCTGGGCATCACCCTGTCCTCGCTGGGCCTGGGCTGGGTCGGCGAACCGGCCTTCGCGCACCTGCTGCAGCCGTTGTTCGATGCCTTCGGCATGAGCGCCGACGCCTCGCGCCTGACCGCCTTCATCATCGCCTTCAGCGTGATTTCGTTCCTGCACATCGTGCTGGGCGAACTGGCCCCCAAGTCGATGGCGATCCGCCGCCCGGACCGCATGTCGCTGTGGACCGCCGCGCCGCTGTACCTGTTCTACTGGGCCATGTACCCGGCCATCTGGCTGCTCAACAACAGCGCCAATGCGCTGCTGCGGCTGGCCGGCTGGGGCGATGTTGAACACACCTCGCACCGCTATTCGCGCGAGGAACTCAAGCTCATCGTCGGCCGCCAGCAACCCACCGACAGCGCGCCCGACCAGGGCCTGACCCTGATGAGCCACGCACTGGAACTGCCGGAGCTGGTCGCCGGCGACCTGATGCGCCCGCGCGACCATATGCGCGCGTTCCGCGACGGCATGGATCTGGCCGAGGTGATGGCCGAGTTCGCCGAGAGCCGCTACAGCCGCTACCCGTGGTTCGACCGCGACGGCGAGGACGTGCTCGGCATCCTGCACATGAAGGACCTGCTGGTGGAGATCGCCCGCGGCCAGCCCACCGACGACCTGCGCGCCCTGCTGCGCCCGGCCAACCTGATCGCGCTGGAAACGCCGGTTCCCAGCGTGCTGGAACGCTTCCGCACCGGCACCACGCACCTGGCGCTGTGCGTGGAGGAACATGGCCGCATCCTGGGCTACTTCACCCTGGAAGACCTATTGGAAGTGGTGGTCGGGGACATCGAAGACGAGCACCCGCATATCGTCAAGGACGCCCCCACCCGTGGCGCCGATGGCAGCTTGCTGGTGGCCGGCTCGACCTCGATCTTCCGGCTGGAGCGCCTGCTCGGGCATGACCTGGAGGCCCCGGACCACCTCAATTCGGTCGGCGGGCTGATCGTCCACCAGTTGCAGCGCCTGCCGGAAGAAGGCGAGCAGCTGGTGATCGACGGCCACCAGTTCACCATCAAGCGCATGGCCGGCCACCGCATCCAGGCCGTCACCGTACGCATGGCACAGGCCGAGCCCCCCGGGGAAGCGTAGAATGACGGCCCCCGCCGTCATTGCCCTGCGCCCGCCATGTCCGAATTCGCCCTGCTCGCCCTGTCCCCGCTCGATGGCCGCTACGCCGGCAAGGTCGACGCACTGCGTCCGATCTTCTCCGAATACGGCCTGATCAAGGCCCGCGTGAAGGTCGAAGTGGAATGGCTGCTGGCCCTGGCCAACGAGCCGGGCATCGTCGAACTGGCGCCGTTCTCGGCCGCCGCCACCGCCCGCCTGCGCGCGCTGGCCGAAGATTTCGCCCCGGCCCATGCCGCGCGGGTGAAGGAGATCGAGCGCACCACCAACCACGACGTCAAGGCGGTGGAGTACTTCATCAAGGAACAGCTCAAGGCCGACGCCGAGCTGGGCCCGGCGCTGGAGTTCGTCCATTTCGCCTGCACCAGCGAAGACATCAACAACCTCAGCTACGGCCTGATCCTGGAACAGGCCCGCCGCGAAGTGCTGCTGCCCAGCCTGGACGGCGTGACCGCCAGCCTGCGCGCCCTCGCCCACGCCCAGGCCGAGCAGCCGATGCTGTCGCGCACCCACGGCCAGACCGCCTCGCCCACCACCCTGGGCAAGGAAGTGGCCAACGTGGTCGCCCGCCTGGAGCGCCAGCGCAGGCAGATCGCCGCGGTGGAACTGACCGGCAAGATCAACGGCGCGGTCGGCAACTACAACGCCCACGTCATCGCCTACCCGGCGGTGGACTGGCCGGCCTTCGCCAAGCGCTTCGTGGAAAGCCTGGGCCTGGTGTTCAACCCCTACACCACCCAGATCGAGCCGCACGACAACGTCGCCGAAATCGGCGATGCCGCGCGCCGCGCCAACATCATCCTGATCGACCTGGCCCGCGACATCTGGGGCTACATCTCGCTGGGCTACTTCAAGCAGAAGCTCAAGGAAGGCGAAGTGGGCTCTTCGACCATGCCGCACAAGGTCAACCCGATCGACTTCGAAAACGCCGAAGGCAACTTCGGCATCGCCAACGCCCTGTTCGAGCATTTCAGCGCCAAGCTGCCGATCAGCCGCTGGCAGCGCGACCTCACCGACTCCACCGTGCTGCGCGCGGTCGGCACCGCCTTCGGCCACACCCAGGTCGGCCTGGATTCGCTGGCCAAGGGCCTGGGCAAGCTGACCGTGAACCCGGAGCGCCTGGACGCCGACCTCAACGCCGCGTGGGAAGTCCTGGCCGAAGCCGTGCAGACGGTCATGCGCCGCTACGGCCTGCCCAACCCCTACGAACAGCTCAAGGCCCTCACCCGTGGCCAGGGCATCACCGCCGAATCGATGCAGGCCTTCGTCGAATCGCTCGACCTGCCCGAAGACGCCAAACAGGGCCTGCGCGACCTGACCCCGGGCGGCTACATCGGCCTGGCGGCGGACCTGGCCAAGGCGATCTGAAGATCTCGCCCCCCCCGCATGACCCCGAAAAGGGACGCCGGCACTGCCGGCGTCCCTTCTTCGTTGTGAGGCGAGGAGCAGCCGGGCAGAGCCCGGCGCTACGGGCGCTCCATTGCCATGTGTTACGGGGTGCGCACGTAACAACGCAGGCCATTGACCCGCCTTACCTGCCGCCCAGACCGCATACCGTCCAGAGGTGACCGGGCGGCCTTGCCCAGGACCGTGTGTTGCCATGGATGGCAACACACGGTCC
>NZ_QAIW01000249.1:0-6481 GCF_003061285.1 Stenotrophomonas sp. HMWF003
CCTGCGACCACTGGAGATGCTGGCGCTGACCGAGTCGGGCACCACCACCGGCTCGCTTGCCTACAACGACGTCTCGCTGCTGCGCCAGACCCGCCAGGCCGCGCATATCGGCGTGGATCTCAATGGCCAGGAGCGCGTGGCCGAACTGATCGGTGACGGCGTGCTGGTGGCCACCCCGGCCGGCAGCACCGCCTACAACTACTCCGCGCATGGACCGATCCTGCCGCTGGGCTCGCATACCATCGCGCTGACCCCGTTGGCGCCGTACCGGCCGCGCCGGTGGCGCGGGGCGATCCTCAAGGCCGACACCGAGGTGCGCTTCCGGGTACTCGACCCGTACAAGCGCCCGGTGAGTGTCACGGCCGACTCGCACGAAACCCGCGACGTGGTCGAAGTGACCATCCGCGAATCGCGCGAACGCCGTGTCACCCTGCTGTTCGACCCGGAGCACAACCTGGAAGACCGCATCCTCAGCGAACAGTTCATGTTCTGAACGGGTCGGGCCGTAGCAGCCATCCACTGTGGGACAATGGCTGGCCGGCCGCTGCGGCCGCATTGGATTGCTGAGTGCCATGGGCGACAACACCCCCCGTCTGCTGACCGTCGCGGTAACCTCGCGCGCGCTGTTCGATCTCGAAGAAGGCCATGCGCTGTTCGAGGCCGAGGGCGTGGATGCCTACGCCGAATACCAGCGCAAGCATGAAGACGACGTGCTGCGCCCGGGCGTGGCCTTCCCGGTGGTGCGCAAGCTGCTGGCGCTCAACCAGGGCCAGTCGCCGGAACAACCGCGGGTGGAAGTGATCCTGCTGTCGCGCAACTCGGCCGACACCGGCCTGCGCATCTTCAACTCGATCCAGCATTACGGCCTGGGCATCATCCGCGCCACCTTCACCGCCGGCGAGCCTACCTGGCCCTACGTGAAGCCGTTCGGCACCGACCTGTTCCTGTCGGCCAACCCCGAGTCGGTGCGCCGCGCGCTGTTGCACGGCATTGCCGCGGCCACCATCCTGCCCAAGCCGCCGGGCGAGACCATTGCCGCCGCCGAGCAGGTCGACCTGGGCCGGCCGCTGGGCCAGCTGCGTATCGCCTTCGATGGCGACGCGGTGATCTTCGGCGACGAAAGCGAGCGCATCTCGCGCGAGCAGGGCGTGGAAGCGTTCGGCCGGCATGAGCGCGAGAATGCGCGCGAGCCGCTCAGCGGCGGCCCGTTCCGCAACTTCCTGTCTGCCCTGCATACCCTGCAGGCGGTGTTCCCGTCGGGCGAAGATGCGCCGATCCGTACCGCGCTGGTGACCGCGCGTTCGGCGCCGGCCCACGAGCGGGTCATCCGCACCCTGCGCGAGTGGGGCGTGCGCCTGGACGAGGCGCTGTTCCTGGGCGGGCGGCACAAGGGACCGTTCCTGGAAGCGTTCGGCGCGGACATCTTCTTCGACGATTCGCAGCACAACATCGACAGCGCCCGCCAGCACCAGAGCGTGGCCGCCGGGCACGTACCCCACGGCGTCGCCAACGACGGGTAGGCCATGACCGTGGGTCATGGCGCGGGGCAACCGGCGCACCGACCCACCATCAGCCTACCGACCAACGGGCGGTACCTACCGGATGGGCAGACCTGTCGGCTGTTGGGGTGCGTCGTCCGATAGCGGCAGGCGGATGTCCACCAGCTTCCAGCGCAGCCCGAAGCGCTGCAGGACGAACACGATCGGCGCGCCGCTGGCGGTATGCGTGGTGGCGGTGAAGCGCGACAGCGATTCGAAATGGTGCTCGGCGCCCCGCAGCGGGCGCGGCTTGCGCGGCGCGGCGTAGGCGTCGTTGCTTTCCAGGTCGTTGCTGGCCCGTTTCCACAAGGTGTGGCCTTCCAGCAGTGCGCCGATGCCGGTGGGCGTGGCCATCGCATCCACGGCGGTGCCGGTGAGCTTCTCGCTGGCAGACAGCAGCAGTGCACCCAGCAGGTTGGACTGCACCTCCGGGCCGGCCTGGCGCACCACGTAGTCGTTGAGCTGGGCGCGCAGGTTGGCGCGCAGCAGCGGGAAGTCGACGTAGCGGTCCAGCTTGGCGGTGTCGCGGGTTTCGATGGCCTGGGCCAGGCCGCGCACCGTCAGGTAGGGCCCGCTGAAAAACAGGCCTGCCAGCACCAGCAGCAGAGCCAGCAGCAACCACGGAAGTTTCTTCATCGGTCCGGTACCTGCAGGAGACTGCCCCGAGCTTGCCGCAGGCCCGGTGGAGAAGTGTGAACGCTACTGGCTGGGCGAGCTGCCGGCGCGCTGGAAGGCAGCGACCAGGCGGGCGCGTTCCTCGGGTTGCAGCGCGTCCACGCGGGTGTCCAGGATCTGTTCGAGGTTGCCCACCCGGGTCGTGCCGAGCACGCCACTGGCGATCCCCGGGTTCTGCAGCACGTAGGCGAACGCGGTCTGCCCGGGCAACTGCGAGTGCACGCTGGCCACTGCCTTCTGCAGGGTGCGCGCGCTGCGCATCAGCTGGCGGCTGGAGGGCTTCAGCCACGCGCGCGCCAGGTACCAGGCGTCGGCCAGCCGCGGCAACCGCACCCGCGCCGGCAGCAGGTGGCCCTGGGCCAGCACGGTGCCGGCCAGCACGCCGATGCCCGCCGCGTGCATGGCGGCGATCAGCGGTTCGCGGTCCTGCTGCAGCACGTTGTAGTCGATCAGCGCCACGTCGAACAGGGTGGGGTGGTCGGCAATGTGCTGCATGATCGCGCCGGTGTGGGTGTTGATGCCCAGCAGGCGGAACATGCCGTTGCGGCGCATGCGCTCCAGCGCGGTAAGCAGTTCGTCGCTCAGTTCGTGCAGGCCGATGCCGTGCAGCTGGAAGATGTCCAGGTGGTCGCAGTGCAGGTTGCGCAGCGACGCGGCGCAGCTGCGCTCGATGTTCGCCGGCGAAAAGTCGCGTTGCTCGGCGCCGCTGATGCCGGCCTGGCCGGTCAGCGTACCGGCCTTGCTGGAGATCACCAGCCCGTCGCGCGGGTGGCTGGCATACGCGCGCTGCAGGATGCGCCCCAGCCGTGGCTCGGCGTTGAACGCCGAATAGTTGTGGCCGGTGTCGAACAGGTTCACGCCGCGCTCCAACGCGCGGCGCACGATGCGTTCGGCCTGGCCTTCGGCGAACCGATGGTTGCCCCAGAACCCGGAGCAGCCCAGCGCCACCTGCGATACCTGCAGGCCGCTGCGCCCCAGCGGGCGCGTCGGAATGGCGGTATGCGTGGGCACGGTGCTCAGAATTCCAGGTCCAGCGCCGCGCACAGGTAGTCCACGAACGGCCCCAGCGTGACCAGGTCCGCCGCGATGGTCTGGCGCAGGCGTGGGCCGGTCATCACCGCATCGTCCAGCGAGCGCCAGAACACCCAGTTGCGGTGCTTGAGGTCGTCGATGAATTCGAAGTCCGGTTCGAAGCCGCGCGGCGGGCGCACCAGCTTTTCGCTTTCCTCGAAGTCGAACTTCTTGCGCAGCACCGGCGAATGCGCGGCCGCCTTCCAGCTGCCGGGGTTGTCGACGATGAAGTGCCGCACCTTGCGCTGCGTGGCTGGCTCGGGATGCCACAGGCCGGCACCGACGAAGCTCTCGCCGGGTTGCAGGTGGATGTAGAACGACGGGGCCGGTACCTGCTTGCGGCGCTCATGGAACAGCCGCGCGCCCTGCCAGCTCTTGTACGGCGACTTGTCGTTGGAGAAGCGCGCGTCGCGGTAGATGCGGAACAGCGAACCGCCGACGCCGCGCGGGTCGGCGCGGAAGTGCTCGCTGACCGCGGCCAGGTCCGGTTGCAGGTCGGCGATCAGGCGCAGGAACGGCTGGCGAACGTGCTCTTCGTACTGCGGCTTGTGTTCGTTGAACCAGGTCTTGTCGTTGTTGCGGGCCAGGCCGCGCAGGAAGGTGAAGCTCTTCGGGCTGAAATACGTGCTCACAGGCTCTGCTCCAGGTGGGTGCCCCAGTCGCGCAGCTGCTGCAGCAGGGCGAGCCTGGCCGGATCGGCGGCATGCTCGGTGGCCAGTGCGTCCAGCTGCGCGCGGAACTGCGGCAGGGTCTGCTCGCCCAGCGCGGTGTCGCCAAGCAGGCGCTGGCGACGGTAATCGTTCCAGCGTGAGCGTTCGGTCGCGTCCAGGGTCTGCGGGTGGTTGCGCGCGCGGTAGCGGAACAGCAGCTCGGGCATGCGCGGGTCGCGCAGGCGTTCGGCGTAGCTGGCCAGCTCGGCCGGCGGGCTGGTGCGGATACGGGTCATCAGGGCCTTGTCGCCGTCGGCCAGGAAGCCGTCGTACAGCGAGGCGTCCACGTCGCTGGGGGGCAGCACGCGCTCGCCGCCGAACACCTGGCGCACCTTCTCGGCCAGGGTCGGGCCCAGATCGCGCAGGCGGGCGGCCTTGGCCTCGATCGCGGCCGGGTCGATGCCCAGGCGGGCGTGATCAGCCGGGCGCAGGTGGTTCCAGGCCACCAGTGCCGGCACCTTGTTGAGGTGCACTTCCTTGAGCGGCACGCGCTGCTCGCCTTCGGCCAGGTCGGCGGCGCGGGTGTAGAGGCGCGCGGCGAGGGTCTCGGCCGGCAGTTCCAGCAGCGCGTCGATGTCGCCGTCCAGGTCGAGCGCGATGATGCGGTTGTTGATGTACGGGTGGCGCGCCAGCGGCAGTACCGGGGCAGCGCACATGCGCTGGGCCGGGTAGCGCATCGAAATGTGCAGCACCGGCTGCAGGGCGTCCACGTCGAGCAGGCTGGCCACGAAGCGCTTGTCGCGCAGCTTCAGTGCGTAGTCCCACAAGCGCGGCTGGGCCTGCTTGAACAGGCGCGCCAGGCCGATGGTGGCATGCACGTCCGACAGCGCTTCGTGGGCATCGCCCTGGCGGACGTTGTTGGCGGTGGCCAGGTGCTCAAGCTTGAACGAGGTGGCGCCATCTTCGCGCTGCGGCCACACCACGCCTTCGGGGCGCAGCGCATGCAGCAGCCGCATCATGTCCAGCAGGTCCCAGCGCGAATTGCCGTTGCGCCACTCGCGCTCATACGGGTCGTAGAAATTGCGGAACAGCCCGTGGCGCACGAACTCGTCGTCGAAGCGCAGCGTGTTGTAGCCCAGCGAGCAGGTGCCCGGGCGCGCCATCAGGTCGTTGATGCGCGCGAACGCCTCGGCTTCGCTGACCCCGGCGGTCAGCGCATGCTGCGGGGTGATGCCGGTGATCAGTGTCGCCACCGGCGAGGGCAGCAGATCGTCGGCGGGCTTGACGTAGAAGCTGACCGGTTCGTCGATGATGTTCAGGTCGGCGTCGGTGCGGATCGCGGCAAACTGCGCGATGCGGGTACGGCGCGGGTCCTGGCCGAAGGTTTCCAGGTCGTAGAACAGGAAGCTGTCAGCCATCAGTGCGCGCCCTCCAGTACGGGCAGCTGCGCATGCACGATGCGTTTCAGGGCGGCCCAGTCGATGTGGTCCAGGCTGTCGTGCCCGGCGGTGGCGTCTTCGAGGATGCGACGCTGCAGCTCGGTGCGCGCATGCGCCACCGCATACGGCGTGTGCAGGAAGGTCACCATGGTGTAGTGCGGCACGAAACGCGTGGGCCAGCGCGCCTGCAGGGCCTGTTCCAGTTCGCGCTGGAGCAGGAAGGCCGGGTCGGCGACGCGGTCGCGCATTTCCAGGTAGTTGTCCAACGCCATCTGCTGGATCGCTTCGGCGTTGGGCTTGCGGTCGGCCTCGAAGGCGGCGAAGGCTGCCGCCAGCGTGTCCTGCTGGAGCAGGTGGCCGGCCAGCGCCACGCAGTCTTCAAACGCGCAGTTCATGCCCTGGCCGTGGAAGGGCACCATCGCGTGCGCGGCGTCGCCGAGCAGCACGGCGCGGCCCTGCAGGTGCCAATGCTTGAGATGCAGCGTGCCGAGCAGGCCAGGCGGGTGTTCTTCCCAGTCGCGGCGCAGGTTGGGGATCAGCGCCAGCGCATCGGGGAAGTCCCGCGCGAACAGTGCTTCGGCCTCGGCACCGCTGGTGGTGGTGGCAAAGCTCGGGTCGCCTGCGTTGGGCAGGAACAGGGTGACGGTGAAGGTGCCTTCGTCGTTGGGCAGTGCAATGCACATGTAGTGCCCGCGCGGCCAGATGTGTAGCGCGTTGGCTTCGATGCGGAAGCCACCGTCGGCGGTGGGCGGGATCTCCAGCTCCTTGTAGGAGTGGTCGAGGAACTCGGTGCGCTCATCCAGCGGCTGCTTGCGGTTCATCGCCGCGCGCAGCGCCGAGCCGGCCCCGTCGGCACCGATCAGGGTGTCGAACCGGATGTCGTGCGGCTGGTCGTCGCGGTCGTCGATGAAGCGGGCATAGCCGGCATCGAAATCCACGGTGTGCAGGCGGCGGTGGAAATGCACCTGCGCGCCGGCATCTTCGGCCAGCTGCAGCAATGTGGTGTTGAGGTCCTTGCGATGGATCGACCAGATCACTTCACTGTCGTCGCGGCCGTAGCGTTGCAGCTGCGGCTCGCCCTGGCGCGGGTGCACCATGCGCCCGCGCC
>NZ_QAIW01000250.1:0-3979 GCF_003061285.1 Stenotrophomonas sp. HMWF003
AGGGAAGTGCGACGGATCGAAACCATGCGGGACCTCGGGGTGCGGTGTGCGGGCGGGAAGCTGGAGGTGCGGCGGTGCCAACTGCAGGCCGCAGCCGGCCGGTGATGGCCGGGCGGCCACCACGTGGGCGTGTGTTGCAGGGGCGGGTTACGCGCGGCGCGCGCGTGGGGTCAGCGGCGGCCGGCGACGGCGCCGTGCTGGATCAGGTAGTCGCGCACGCGGCTGTTGCGCGCCTGGTTCAGCGGCGAGCGCCACTGCCCGGCGTCGGCCACCACGCCCAGGTTGACGTCGGCACCGTGGGCGACCAGATAGGCCACGGTGTCCACGTCGCCGGAGCGGGCGGCATTGATGAGCGGGGTTTCGTCGTAGGCGACGATGCGGTTGACGTCGGCACCGGCGCCTACCAGCCGTTCCACCACCGGCAGGTGGCCACGGCGCGCGGCGGCAATGAGCGGGTTGCCATCGCCACGCGAGGCAAGGTCCGGCGTGGCGCCGAGGGCGAGCAGCGCATCTACCGTGGCCAGGTGCCCGTGGCGCGCGGCGGCGATGAGCGCGGTGCCGTCACCGGGACGTTGGGTATCCACCGCGACGCCGGCCTGCACCAGCTGCCGCACCTGGGCGAGGTCGCCGTCTGCGGCGGCGTCGAGCAGGCGCTCGGCCTGTGCCGACGCGGTGCGTGTGGCGGGGGCGCTGTCAGGCGCCACCACGATCGGCGCCCCCAGTCGCGGGGTGGCCGCGACGGTAACGCCCACGTGGGTGGCCAGCGCGGCCAGGCACAGGGCGCTCCACCGCAACCGGTTGCGCCAGCCCACCTGCCCGGCCTGCAGGTGCAGCAAGCCATCCACGCGTTGCGTCAGCCCACTGCGACTGCCCGACATGCCCACCGCCAGGGCAGCGCCCTGCGGGCGGTGCTGGACCATGCCGGCGATACCGCGCAGCAGTGAATCGGCGTAGTCGCGGCCACTGCTGGAGCGGTGTGCGGCGCGGGCATCGCAGGCCATTTCGCGGGCCAGTTCCAGCCGGTTGCCCAGCATGCGCAGGCACGGGCTCCACCAGTACACCGCCAGCACGGTGCGCTGCAGGGCGGTTACCCAGAGATCACGGCGCTGCACGTGCGCGGCTTCATGCAGCAACAGGTCGCGCAGGGCCGGGGGCGACAAGGTGCTGGCCAGGTGCGGTGGCACCAGGATGCGGGGTGCGAACAGACCCACCACCATCGGGCCGGCCACTGCATCGGACAGTGCAACGCCGCTGCCGCGCGGCAGCGCCGGGCCGAGCAGGGCGTCCAGTGCGGGGGCAGGACGCGCGGCACGGTGCAGCCGGCGGGCCTGCCAGATGCCCTGCGCCAGGCGCAGCAGCCCCCACAGCGTGCCCAGCAGCCAGACCATCGCCAACGCCTGCAGCGCGTTGGGTACGTAGGCGGCCGGTGAGGTAGTGGGTGACGCGGGTGCGGCTGGCACATCGGCGGCCGGCAGTGCGGTCGAGCGTGCTGCGGCGGGCAGGGACATCCCGGCCTCGGTGACGGTGACCACTTCGCGCGGCAGCAGCACCAGCAACGGCGACACCGCGGCCAGCGCGAACGCACCGCACAGCACCCAGGAACGTACCTCGGCGCTGAGCCGCGCGCGCTGCATCACCAGCAGTACCAGCGTCAGCAGCAGCGCGGCATGCCACAGGTGCTGCACGGCCACGGTCAACAGGGTGTGGGCGGCGGATGCGCTCATGACGATTTCCCCGGGGTGGCTGCATCGTCAACACGCTTCTGCAGGGCGGCCAGTTCGTCGGCGTCCATGTCGTGTTCGTCGATAAGGTGCTGGGCCAGCACGCTGGGCGAGTCGTTGAAGAACGACTTCAGCAGGTTTTCCAGTGCCTGGCGGCGGGCTTCGCTACGGCTGATGGCGGCGCTGTAGATAAACGCGCGGCCTTCGCTGCGGTAGGTCACCAGGCCCTTTTTTTCCAGCACTTTGAACATGGTCAGCACGGTGGTGTAGGCCACTGGCTTCTTCTTCGACAGCGCGTCGGTTACCTCGCGCACCGAGGCTTCCTTGGTCTTCCACAGCACTTCGAGGATGCGGCGCTCGGAGTCGGTCAGGGTGGGCGAACTGGGGCGGGCCATGACGGTCTACTGGTTTGTTAGTTGATGATCGGATCGTGCGCCCGCCGCGCTCGGCATGTCAACTATGTAATTAGTAATGGGGTGCGCCATACGTCAAATGCGAGGAGCAGTGGCGCAGGGATGTGGGTCTGCTGGGCCCGGGTGAAACGCGTGCGCTCAGGCGCTCGCTACGGACGCCGCCTTGCTCGCGCACGCCGCGCTGCGGGCGACCGGAGAAGCGGTGCACGGGTGCGAACGCGGAGTGGCGGGGCAGCACTGGCATGCCCCGGCTTGCGCGGTACTGCGCAGTGCCTTGCGCAGCGCGGCGCGCGAGGCGGGGTGTGCGCCCACGCCGTGCAGCAGCAACGTGCGGGCCAGGCCACCGCAGGCAACGCGCGGCAGGGCCAGCACGGCAGGGGCGGTGGCGCGGGGATAAAGCGGGCGAAGGTCCATCTGTCCCGGTCTCCGTGGGGTGGTGCGTGATGCAGCATGCGGCGTGGCTGTCTCATGGATTGAGACAGCCACGCCACCGCTGCACAGGCCCGCCACGGTGGAAGGTCAGTGGCCCCGCTGCTTGGCGGCGCTCAGCGCCTGGTCCGCGCGCAGGAACACGGCGGTGGTGGATTCGCCACGATCGGTGGACGCCGCGCCCAGCAGCAACGGCGTGCCGAGTCGTTGCAGGGTGTCATCCGCGACCGCCTCAAACGCGGCCACGGTGTCCGGGGCATGTGCGCTGCCCAGCACCGCGATGAACTCGCCGCTGCCGGTGACCCGGTTGAGGCTGTCGCCGCGGTCCAGCTGCAGGCACTGCTCCAGCGCGACGTCCAGCTGCTGCAGGTGGCGGTCCAGCGTGCGCTCGCCCAACTGCTGTGCCAGTGCGGCCAGGTCCTGTAGTTCCAGGATCATCACGGTGTAGGCGCTGGCCGGGTCGGGCGACGCGTCCTCTGCTGGCACGGCATGGTCGAGGATGGCGGCCACCTGCTGGTCGCGTTCGCGGCTGCGGCTTTCCATCAGGGTCATGGTCAGCCGGGCCAGGGCCTGCAACGCATCGCGCTGCACGGCATTGAGTTCGCGCGGGGTAACGTCCACCACGCACACGCTGCCCACGGCCGCCCCCTGTTCGGTGACCAGGGGCATGCCGGCGTAGAAACGTGCGCCGATGTCGTTGAGCACCGGGTTGTCGGCGAAGCGCGCGTCCTGGGCCAGGTCGCCGATTTCCATCAACTGGTCGGGCTGGCGAATGGCGTGGTCGCATACGGCCACGTTGCGCTCGGTCTGCATGCCGTCCAGCCCGGTGCGGGCCTTGAACCACTGGCGGTCACGATCAATCAGGGTGACCAGCGCCATCGGCGTGCCGCACACGGCGGCCGCTACCTTCACGATGTCATCGTAGGCCTGCTCGGGCAGGCTGCCCACGATATGCAGGGCGTCCAGGGCGCGTTGGCGGTCGGCTTCGGTGGCGGGCGCAGCAGAGGGTGGGGTCATGCAGTGTCCTGATGGCGTCGTCGAGGGGTCAAGCGTAGGGCACGCCGGTGCGTGGAAGGGTTAACCCGGGGTGGATGGCGCGCGCTGCGGTTGATGCGCGATTCATCCTCTGCGCGCCGCGCCACAACGGGGCCATGCGCACCGCTGTGCACGCGGCGTAGAAGGCGCGGCGGAATTTTTCACAGGCCTCGCCGTGCCGCCTGCCTAGCATCGGCCACTCTCTTTCCGCCCACACTCGGAGTTTCCATGACTGCTTCCCGCGTTCGCCTGCATGTTGAAGACACCGGCGGTACCGGCCGCCCGGTGGTGCTGATCCACGGCTGGCCGCTGTCGGCCGACTCCTGGAAGGCGCAGGTGCCGGTGCTCAAAGAGGCCGGCTACCGCGTGGTGGCCTACGAC
>NZ_QAIW01000250.1:3989-5717 GCF_003061285.1 Stenotrophomonas sp. HMWF003
GCTTCGGGCGCTCGGACAAGCCGGCCGACGGCTACGAGTACGACACGCTGGCCGACGATCTGGCCGGCGTGATCAACGACCTCGACCTGCAGGATGTCACGCTGGTGGGCTTCTCGATGGGCGGTGGCGAAGTGGCCCGCTACATCGCCCGCCACGGCGAACAACGCCTGCACAGCGTGGTGTTCGCCTCGGCCGTGCCGCCGTACATGCTCAAGACCGACGACAACCCCGAAGGGCCGTTGACCCCGGCCAAGGCCGATGAAATGAAGCAGGGCCTGGAGCGCGATCGCGATACCTTCTTCGATGGCTTCACCAAGGACTTCTTCAGCGCCAACGGTGAGCTCAAGGTCAGCGAGAAAGAGCGCCAGGAGGCCATCGCCCTGTGCAGGCAGTCGGACCAGACGGCGGCGCTGGGCTGCATGAAGGCCTTTGGCACCACCGACTTCCGCGAGGACCTGAATAAGGTCACCGTGCCCACCCTGGTGCTGCACGGCGACAGCGACGGCACGGTGCCTTACGAGGGCTCGGGCAAGCGCACCCACGCGGCCATTGCCGGGAGCGAGGCGGTGGTGCTGAAGGACGCGCCGCACGGCTGCAACGCCAGCCACGCCGAGCAGTTCAACGCGGCGTTGGTGGCGTTCCTGGCCAAGTGACGGTGCGGTAGCATCCGACCATGCGCCAGACCCGTACCCCGCCGTGGAAGAAGCCCAACCCCAAAGGCGGGGCGTCCCGACCGTTGTCGCCGGCACAGAAGGACGCCGCGCGGCAACGGGCCGAGGAAAACGGCCGTGCCTATCCGAACCTGGTCGACAACATGTGGGCGGCCAAGCTCCCACGGGGGGACTGACGCCCCTGATGACGCGGCGTCGCCCGGCAACGGGCGGCGACCTCAGCGGCGAATGGCGAGCACGCCATCCATGGCCAGGTCGGCCTTGAATCCGGCCTTCTCCAGGCGCTTGGCCACTTCACGCGGCACATCGCGGCCGCTGGTGAGTTTGTTCGGGGCGCCGGTGTAGTGGAACATGCGCCCGCCTTTGCGCATCACCCGCGCCAACTGGTCGTAGAACACCTGCGAATACAACTCGCCGGCAATGCCGAAGCGCGGCGGGTCGTGCAGGATGGCGTCGACCGAACTGGATTCGAGCGCTTCAATGGCCTGTGACACATCGCCCTGGGTCAGCGACAGGCGCCCGCTGCTGCTGGCCGCCTCGGGGTCGGGCGACCACGGGTTGAGCGTGCGCAGCCACAGCACGTCGGGGTTCTTTTCGAACGATTGGATACGGGTGACGCCGCCTTCCAGGCAGCACGCCGCGAAGTAACCGAGCCCGCCGCAGGTATCGAGCACGGTCTTGCCGGCCGGGGCAATCAGCGCCACCTTGCGCCGCGCATCTTCAAACGGCGACACCTGCGCGCTGGGCAGCATCTTGATGCCGTCGATCTCGAAAGTGGGGGCATCCCACTCGGTGGGCACCAGTTTGATCAGTGCCGAGCCGAACCGCGACACCGCCAGGAATTCTTCGCCGTCCCAGTAATACAGGGTGCGGTCTTTGGTCTTGCCCGGGTAGTCGTAGCGCGCGCCCTTCCAGAGCCAGTGGTCGGCGGCCAGCGTGGCAGTGCCGGTGGACAGGCCAAGGTCGAGCGAGCCGGTCCATTCGGTCGCGCCGCTGTCGCGGGCGCGGGTGAGGGTTTCGGCAAGCGGGCGGGTCAGCAGGGGGCCGGTGTAATGGG
>NZ_QAIW01000251.1:0-3276 GCF_003061285.1 Stenotrophomonas sp. HMWF003
GAACAGGCGGGCGAGCGTGTCGCCACTGTCGTCGCCGCCGGGGTTGGTGCCCACATCCACCAGCACCGCATCCACGCCCTGCTGCTGGAAGCGCCGCAGCGTCGCAGCGATCTCGGCCACCCAGGCGTCGTTCAACGTGGCCCGCATGTCGTTCACCGCATCGGCATGCCGCAGTTGGCCCCACAGGCGGTGGCACAGTCCGGGGTAACGCAGCGCATCGAATTCATGCAGGCGCAGCAGGCCCAGGCGGTGGCCATCGGCCAGCGCGATCACCCCGCTGCGCAGTGCCGGGTCGGCCCCACCGGCGGTGGCGTGGTAGCCGGGCAGGGCCTGCAGCGGCACGCTGTAGTCGTGCCGGCCCTCGTCCAGTACGCCCAGCGCCGCGCAGCCGGTGGACGCATCCAGCCTGCGCGGATCCACCGCGGCAGGCGTCGGCGCGGACGCGCCGGCTGCCTGACGATCGAGCAGTTTCAGGTGGCCGTCGTGAAACCCGGCCAGGAAGGTGCGTAGCGCCTGTTCCGCCTGGGCATCGCTGCCGGCCGTGGCGATGGCCTGCTGCGCATCGCGTTCGAGCGCGGGCAGGTCAACGCCGCTCTGCGTGGAGGCCACCCAGGCTAGGTGCGCATAATCGTCCTGCAGTGTCTGCTTGAGTACCGCCAGATCGCCGCGCCAGGCCTCGCGATCAATGCCCGGGGCGGCGTGGCTGGCAAAGGCCATCGACAGCGCCATGACCATCAGCGCCCCTGCTTTCAGTGTGTGTCCTGCCCACATCGCCGTGCTCCCTGCCAAGGCGCTGCCTGCGCCTGCGAACCCCGATCCTAGCCACCCCGGCACGGCGGCGGAAGGGCACCGGTAGTCGGGATAACACCAGCCTCACACCGCCATCCCCTGCCGGCGCGCAGGTTGAAGGCGATCCAACAGCTGGGGCTGCACTCCAGCGGAGCCGTGTGATGTCCACACACATTGTCGAGCGCCAACGGCACGTCCGCATGCTCAACTGCATCGTCGCGGTGGCGCGCGACGACCATGCCCTGCATGCCCACGCCGTGGCCCGGCTGCAGGGAAGCGATGCTGCCCTGTGTGCCGTCATGATGCACATGGCGGGCTCAAGCGCGGCCATCATCGCCACCCTTGGCAGACGCGTGCGGCAGGCCGGCGGACGGCCCGCACGGCACGGCACACTGCTGGGTGGGGTGCGCGCAGGCTTCGGCTGGTGGGGCACGGTGCTGGGGGATGCCGGCATTCAGTACGCCAGCCAGGGGCAGGCGTGCAGGGGCAGGCTGATCCGCGCTCTGCAGGCTGCATTGAACGACGCGACGTTGCCGGAGGATGCACGGCCGATCCTGGACGAGATGATGCGCTACGCGCAGCACGACTGGCAGCAACTGCATGGTCGGCTGGACGGTCTTCGCGCGCGCGAGGTGTAGTGCTGCTCAGACCTGAGGGACCGGGAGGAATCACCGGCGGCATGAGGCTGCGCGTAGCGCGCAGCCCCACTGTCTGCGTCGCAGTTACTTCTGCTGCGGGTTCTTCGGTGCGTCCTTGTTGTCCTGTTCCTGCTTCTGCTGCTTGGCCAACGTGTCCTTGCGCTCCTGCTCCTTCTGCTGGTCGGTCTGCGCGGCGGCATTTTTCTGGACGTTGTTTTCGTTGTTCTGCATGGTGGACATTGCGGTACTCCAGGACGACGTGATGTCGTGCGATCCACACTGGACCCGTTGCCGTTACGCAGCGGTCGCACTGGCATGAGGGTGGGGTCAGGGCGGCCGTGAGCATGGCCTGGCGTTCATGCGCGGCGCCGTGTTCATAATGCGCGCGGGCCGATGGGGCCTTCGATGACGGACGACGACGCATGGCAGCACTTCCGGACAGGCAGCAGGGGCGCACGTGGCGGCGGGCAGGCATACGCGGCGCGCTGGTAGGCGTGGCGATGCTGCTGGTGTCGGTGGTGGGTACGGCGAACGCGCGTGCCGAAATACCCGTGTCCGCAGGCGACACAACGCCGTTGGTGATCGGCGAGACCTTCGTGCTGGTGTCGCAGGCAGTCGGGGAAACCCGACGCATCAACGTCTACCGGCCCTCGGCCTGGAACGTGCCGGCCGACCAGCCGCTGCCGGTGTTGTACATGCCCGACGGTGGCATCGGCGAGGATTTTCTGCACGTGGCAGGCCTGGTCCAGGTACTGGTAGCCAACGGCAGCATGCGCCCGTTCCTGCTGGTCGGCATCGAGAACACCGAGCGTCGCCGCGACATGACCGGCCCCACCTCCGATCCGGACGATCGCCGGATCGCGCCGCGGGTGGGTGGATCGGCCGCGTTCCGCCGCTTTCTGCGCGACGAGTTGATGCCGCAGGTGCGGCGGCGGTACGCGACCACGCCGGAAACGGCGATCATGGGTGAATCGCTGGCCGGCCTGTTCGTGGTGGAGACGCTGCTTCGCGAGCCCGCGCTGTTCGATACCTACATCGCGCTGGATCCCAGCCTGTGGTGGAACCGGGGCGGGCTGGTTGATGAAACCGAGGCGCTGTTGGCCCTCCACGCGCCACAGGGCAAGACCGTGTTCGTGGCCACCAGTGCCGAGCGCGGCATCGCCGTGCCCAGCGCCCGCTTCATGGAGGCGCTGACGGCCCATGCTCCGGGAGTCAGGCGCCGCTACGTGGCGCTGCCCGATGAAAGCCACCAGACGCTCTACCACCCGGCCGCGCTGCTGGCGCTGCGCAGCCTGTTCACCCCGGTGGCCGCCACGCCCTGAGCGATCTGTTTGTGCACACCCAACACGCGGCGGCGGGCGCACAATAGCGCGTCTTTTGCTGACTGTTGTTGGAGGTGCCATGAACCGATTCGTCCTGCTGGGTGTGGGGGCGCTTGCGCTCGCGGCCTGTTCCAAACCGGCCCCGTCCGATACCGCCGCGCCGGCGCAACCGCCCGCCACCACGACGCCTGCCCCCACACCAAGCGCGCCAGCCGCCGCCACCGATGCCACGTTGCAGCCGCCCTCGTTCGAGTGCGCCAAGGCGCAGTCCGAGTCGGAGAAACTGGTCTGCGGCGACGCCCGTCTGGCCGCGCTCGACCGCCAGCTGGCCGCGCTCTACAAGCGCGTGCAGACCAGCCCGGACGAACTGGATATCGCCGCCGAGCAACGCGGCTGGGTCAAGGGCCGTGATGCCTGCTGGCAGGCGGTCGACCGCCACCGGTGCCTGATCGAGTCCTACCAGACCCGCATCGTCGAACTGAACATCGGCAGTGGCGGCGTGCCTGCGCCCACGCCGGTGCACTACC
>NZ_QAIW01000252.1:0-311 GCF_003061285.1 Stenotrophomonas sp. HMWF003
GGGGGTATGCCCGAAACCGAGCATGCCGTAGCCGCCGGCGTCATACAGCACCGCACCCTTCAGCGTGACCACCCAGGAACCGCGGGCGGCGAGGGCGACGTACGGGGTTACCGCGTCGTCGGCATAGAAATTGACGAAACCGTCCTGCATCGCATCGATCTGGGCGCGTTCGTCGGCGGCCAGCAACGCACCCAGGTCGGCGCGCACGCGCTCGAATTCGGCGGCGGCAGCGTCGATCGCGGCAACCAGGTGCGGGTGGCCAGCGGCCAGGCGTTCCAGCGTGGCGTCATCCAGGCCGGCGGTAAGGCGGG
>NZ_QAIW01000252.1:388-4576 GCF_003061285.1 Stenotrophomonas sp. HMWF003
CGCGCGCTCGGGGTATTCCTGCTCGTGCATCTGACTTCCAGCCCGATGCTATCACGCGGTTTTTCGCGCGATAACCCCGTCAAAAACTGTTGCATAGCAGCATTTTGCGCGACGTTCGGTAAAAGCTGCGTTGCCACCGAGGGCCAGTCGTACAATGGCCGACATTGCCTACACGTTGCCGTGCGCTGCCTTGAAGAAGTCCGATTTCAACTACGAACTGCCGCCCGAGCTGATTGCCCAGGCGCCCCTGGCTGAACGCTCCGCCAGCCGCCTGATGCTGGTGCCGCAGGCGCCGACCGCCTTCGACCACCGCCACGTGCGCGACCTGCCGGACCTGCTCAACCCGGGCGACCTGCTCGTGTTCAACGACACCCGGGTGATCCCGGCGCGCCTGTTCGGGCAGAAGGCCAGTGGTGGCCGCGTCGAGATCCTGATCGAGCGCCTGCTCGGCGCGCAGCAGGCCCGTGCCCAGGTGGGCGCCAGCAAGTCGCCCAAGCCCGGCAGCCGGATCGCGCTGGACGCGGGCGGCGAGGCCGAAGTGCTGGGGCGCGACGGCGAGTTCTACGTGCTGCAGTTCCACGTGCCCGAGGCGCTGGAGCAGTGGCTGCTGCATGCCGGCCGGTTGCCGTTGCCGCCGTACATCCAGCGTGAGCCGGGGCTGGACGACCGCGAGCGCTACCAGACCGTGTTCGCCCGTGAAGTGGGCGCCGTGGCCGCGCCGACGGCCGGCCTGCATTTCGACGAAGCGCTGCTGGCGGCGTTGAAGGCCAAGGGGGTCGACTTCGGTCACGTGACCCTGCACGTAGGCGCGGGCACCTTCCAGCCGGTGCGGGTGGATGACCTGACCGACCATGTGATGCACCGCGAATGGCTGAACGTGGGCGCCGAGCTGGTCCAGCAGGTCCGCCGTACACGCGCGGCCGGTGGACGGGTGATCGGGGTGGGCACCACGGTGGTGCGCGCGCTGGAAAGCGCGATGCGCGACGGCGAACTGCTGCCGTATGCCGGCGAGACCCAGATTTTCATCACGCCCGGGTACCGCATCCGCAGCGTGGACGCGATGGTGACCAACTTCCACCTGCCGGAAAGCACGTTGCTGATGATGATTTCGGCATTTGCCGGGCAGGAGCGGGTGTTCGAGGCCTACCGGGCCGCCATCGCCGAGAAGTACCGCTTCTTCAGCTATGGCGATGCGATGTTGTTGTTCCCGCAGGCGTGAGCTGAGGGCGGCCGACCGACCGGCAGCCGACCAACGGTCGGCTCTACGTCGGTGGTCGCGCGACCCACCAACGGTCAGGCGCGCGTGCGTGGGCGCGCGACCGACCAACGGCCGGGTCCAGGCAGGACGGGGTAGGTGCCGGCCGTTGGCCGGTACGGTGGGCGGGTCGATCCGGCCTCGTCCGGGCCCCGCCGGCCATGTCGGCCGCTTTTCGGCGATAATCGGCAATTATTTGCCCGAATCCCGCTCCATGTCCCGACTCCAGTTCCAGCTCCAGACCACCGACGGCCGTGCCCGCCGGGGCCGCCTGACCTTCCCCCGTGGCACCGTGGAAACCCCGGCCTTCATGCCGGTGGGCACCTATGGCTCGGTCAAGGGCATCCTGCCGGAGCAGATCCGGGCGCTGGGCGCGGAAATCATCCTGGGCAACACCTTCCACCTGTACCTGCGGCCGGGCCTGGACGTCATCGCCGACCACGGCGGCCTGCATGGTTTCGCGCGCTGGGATGGCCCGATCCTGACCGACTCGGGCGGTTTCCAGGTGTTCTCGCTGGCCCATCGCCGCAAGATCACCGAACAGGGCGTCACCTTCTCCTCGCCGAACGACGGCGCACGCGTCTTCCTCGGGCCGGAAGAAAGCATGCGCATCCAGAAGGTGCTCGACTCGGACGTGGTGATGATCTTCGACGAGTGCACCCCGTACCCGGCCACCGAGCCGGTGGCGCGCACCTCGATGGAGCTCAGCCTGCGCTGGGCCCAGCGCAGCCGCAACGCGCATGACGAACTGGGCAACGACGCCGCGCTGTTCGGCATCGTCCAGGGCGGGGTGCACCACGACCTGCGCAGCCGCTCGGCCGAGGGCCTGCAGAAGATCGGCTTCGACGGCTACGCCATCGGCGGGCTGGCCGTGGGCGAGCCCGAGCACGAACGCAATGCCATGCTCGACCACATGCACCCGATCCTGCCGGCCGACCGCCCGCGCTACCTGATGGGCGTGGGCCGCCCGGAGGATCTGGTCGAAGGCGTCGCCCGTGGCGTGGACATGTTCGATTGCGTGATGCCCACCCGCAACGCCCGCAACGGCCACTATTTCACCTCGGCCGGCACCATCCGCATCCGCAACGCGCGCTACCAGCGCGACATGGACACCATCGAGCCGGGCTGCGGCTGCCACGCCTGCACCAGTGGCTATACGCGTTCCTATCTGCGCCACCTGGACCGCTGCAACGAAATGCTGGCCCCGATGCTGGGCACCATCCACAACCTGTATTACTACGAGAAACTGATGGCCGACATGCGCGCGGCCATCGAGGCGGGAACCTTTGCCGCCTTCCGTGAGTCCTTCTACGCGGCCCGTGGCATGGCCACGCCGGCGCTGTAAGGGCCCGGCGCAGTTCAAATCGGCGCGCAAACCCTGCCAAACGGCCCAAGGACGAACTCCCGGGGCCATGGCATACTTCGTGGCTGACCCCCGTTTCGCGGCGACTCCCCGGCCCACCTGGGCGGGGCGCCTCCCAACCCAAGGACACAAGATGAACCTGATCGCTTTCCTGATTCCCGCCGCCCACGCCCAAGCTGCCGGCGGCCAGCCGCAGGGCGGCATGGGTCTGACCACGCTGCTGTTCCCGATCATCCTGATCGCGATCATGTACTTCCTGATGATCCGCCCGCAGATGAAGCGCCAGAAGGAACACAAGGCGATGCTGGAGAAGATCAAGCGCGGCGACGAAGTGCTGACCAACGGCGGCATCGCCGGCACGGTCACCGACATCGGCGACAACTTCATCACCCTGGAAGTGGCCGACAACGTGCGCATCCGCGTGCAGAAGGGCGCCGTCGGCAACGTGCTGCCCACCGGCACGCTGAAGTCGGCCAACTAAGCCACTCCTTTCCGAAGCACAACCGCGGCGCCGGGATGGGCGCCGCGCGGGACCCAAGCAATGCTCGAATTTCCACGCTGGAAGTATTTCCTCATCCTGATCGTGCTGGCGCTCAGTACCCTGTATGCGCTGCCCAACGTCTATCAGAAGGACCCGGCCGTCCAGATCACCGCCAACCGTGGCGGCCAGATCGACGACGCGCTGCGTGACCAGGTGCTGGCCGACCTCAAGAAGGCCGGCATCACCACCATGGGCGCGGAAAAGGAAGGCGACAGCCTGATCGTCCGCCTGCCGGACCTGCAGGCGCAGGCCGCCGCCAGCGACACGCTGCGCGACAGCGTGGGTGAGAACTACGTGGTGGCCCTGAACCTGGCCTCGACCGTGCCCGAGTGGCTGGCCAAGCTGGGCGGTCGTCCGATGGTGCTGGGCCTGGATCTGCAGGGCGGTGTGCACTTCGTGCTGCAGGTCGACCAGAAGGCCGCGCTGGACAAGCGCCTGGATGCCTACGCCGAAGACGTGCGGACCAGCCTGCGCGATGCCCGCGTGGCCTACCAGTCGGTCGAGCGTCGCCCGGACAACAGCATCGTGGCCACCATCAGCCCGTCGGCCGGCGAAGAAGCGGTCACCAAGGCGCGTGATGTGATGGCCAAGGCGCAGCCCACCCTGGGCTACAACGTCACCGGCAACCGCATCGCCATCACCGTGCCGGAAACCGAGCTGAGCCAGATCGCCAACGGGGCGATCGAGCAGAACATCAATACGCTGCGCAACCGCGTCAACCAGCTCGGCGTGGCTGAGCCGATCATCCAGCGCCAGGGTGCCGACCGCGTGGTGGTGCAGCTGCCGGGCGTGCAGGACACCGCCGAAGCCAAGCGCATGATCGGTGCCACCGCGACGCTGGAATACCGCGCCGTGGTCGACGGCAACGCGCAGGACGCCATCACCAGTGGCCGCATCCCGCCGGAAGCCAAGGTCTACCAGCGCCGTGACAACGGCGGCCCGGTGCTGCTCAACAAGCGCGTGATCGTCACCGGTGACCAGATGGTTGCCGCGCAGGCCACCACCGACCAGAACGGCTCGGCCGCGGTC
>NZ_QAIW01000252.1:4586-6491 GCF_003061285.1 Stenotrophomonas sp. HMWF003
GCGCCAACGTGAACAAGCCGATGGCAGTGGTCTACACCGAGCGCATCCCGACCGTGACCATGGTCGATGGCAAGGAAGTGCGCAGCTTCCGCGTCAAGGAAGAGGTCATCTCGGTGGCCAACATCAATGGCGTGTTCGGCAAGAACTTCCAGACCACCGGCCTGGAGAAGAAGGAAGCCGAAGACCTGGCCAAGCTGCTGAAGTCCGGCTCGCTCGCCGCGCCGATGGACTTCGTGGAAGAGCGCGTGGTCGGCCCGAGCCTGGGTGCCGAGAACGTGCAGAACGGCATCACCGCCGTGGTCTACGCGTTCCTGTTCACCCTGGTGTTCTTCAGCGTGTACTACCGCATGTTCGGCGTGATCACCTCGCTGGCCATGCTGTTCAACCTGCTGATCGTGGTGGCGGTAATGTCGATGTTCGGTGCCACCATGACCCTGCCGGGCTTTGCCGGCCTGGCGTTGTCGGTGGGCCTGTCGGTCGACGCCAACGTGCTGATCAACGAGCGTATCCGTGAAGAGCTGCGGGCCGGCATGCCGGGCAAGACCGCCATCGTGACCGGTTACGACCGCGCCAGCGGCACCATCCTCGACGCCAACCTGACCGGCCTGATCGTCGGCGTGGCCCTGTACGCATTCGGTACCGGTCCGCTGAAGGGCTTCGCGCTGACGATGATCATCGGTATTTTCGCCTCGATGTTCACTGCGATCACCGTATCGCGCGCCCTGGCGACGCTGATCTACGGCCGTCGCAAGAAGCTCCAGAACGTGGCCATCTGACGGGACGACTCGCACAATGAAACTGTTTCCGCTGCACATCCTCCCGAACGACACCAAGATCGACTTCATGCGCTGGCGTCATGCCGCCATGGTGGTCACCCTGCTGCTGTTCATCGGTTCGATCGCACTGATCGCCACCAAGGGCTTCAACTACGCGCTGGATTTCACCGGCGGCACCCTGATCGAGGCCCGTTTCGAGCGCAAGGTGGACGTCGAAGACGTCCGCGCCAAGCTCGAAGCCAACGGCTTCGAAGGTGCCCAGGTGCAGAGTTTCGGTGGCAACACCGACCTGCTGATCCGTCTGGCGCCGCAGGGCGAGCACGCACCGGGCACCGGCAATTCGGCCAGTGACCAGCGCACCGCTGCCGCGGTGGTCAAGGCGATCTCGCTGAGCGACAACCAGGCCACCATCCAGCGCAACGAGTTCGTTGGCCCGCAGGTTGGCAAGGACCTGGCGATGAACGGGCTGTACGCCACGCTGTTCATGCTGGTGGGCTTCCTGATCTACATCGCGTTCCGCTTCGAGTGGAAGTTCGCGATCACCGCCAGCATCGTGGCCCTGTTCGACCTGCTGGTGACGGTGGCCTACATCTCGGCCACCGGCCGCGAGTTCGACCTCACCGTGCTGGCCGGCCTGCTGTCGGTGATGGGCTTTGCCATCAACGACATCATCGTGGTGTTCGACCGCGTCCGCGAAAACTTCCGCAGCCTGCGCGTGGAGCCGCTGGAAGTGCTGAACCGGTCGATCAACCAGACGCTGTCGCGTACGGTGATCACCGCGGTGATGTTCTTCCTGTCGGCACTGGCGCTGTACATGTACGGCGGCACCTCGATGGAAGGCCTGGCCGAAACCCACATGGTGGGCGCGGTGATCGTGGTGCTGTCCTCGATCCTGGTGGCCGTGCCGATGCTGACCATCGGTGCCCTGCGCGTGACCAAGCAGGACCTGCTGCCCAAGGCCAAGGACATCGAGGCGCTCGAGCGTCGCCCGTAAGCCACCGGCTGCATGAAGCACCTGAAAAGCCGCGCCCTGCGCGGCTTTTCTTTGTCTTGAGCAAAGGGCAACAAGCGTCTTGGTTGCGTGCGAGGGAGGGTGCCGGGCAGCCCCGTGCAGGACACGCCGTAAACC
>NZ_QAIW01000252.1:6507-8389 GCF_003061285.1 Stenotrophomonas sp. HMWF003
AACCGGCCGAAAAAGGCGAGAGGCACCCACCGCATCAGCCCGCGTTGGTAGAGCCGGACTCTGCCCGGCTGCTCTCCTCCCAGCAAGCGACCCACTGTCTGGCGGGGGACGGCTGGGCACAGGCAGGACCGTTGGGCCGCATGGATGCGGACCACGAGCCCCCAGGGACGGGTTTACGGCGTGTCCTGCCTGTGCCCAGCCGTCCCACGTGCGCGCTGACAGTAGCGTCGCCATACACCCCCGTCGGTTGTGAAACACCGCCCCGCACACTACGATCCCATGCGTTCCGCGCAGCCGCCCCGGTGGCGCGCACCGCCCCTTTTCATCGCGCAGGCCCGGCCTGCGCCAGTCCAAACGAGGTTTCCATGGTCATCAAACCGCGTGTGCGCGGCTTCATCTGCGTCACCACCCATCCCGTCGGCTGCGATGCGGCCGTCAAGCAGCAGATCGAGTACATCCAGTCCAAGCCGAAGATCGCCAACGGCCCCAAGAAGGTGCTGGTGCTCGGCGCCTCCACCGGTTACGGCCTGGCCGCGCGCATCACCGCCGCCTTCGGCAGCGATGCCGCCACGCTGGGCGTGTTCTTCGAGCGTCCGGGCACCGAAACCAAGCCCGGCACCGCCGGCTGGTACAACACCGCCGCCTTCCACAAGTACGCCGGGCAGGCCGGCCTGTACGCCAAGAGCGTCAACGGCGATGCCTTCTCCGATGAAGTGAAGGCCAAGGTCATCGAACTGATCAAGCAGGACCTGGGCCAGGTCGACCAGGTGGTGTACAGCCTGGCCGCGCCGCGCCGCAAGCATCCCAAGACCGGCGAGATCATCAGCTCCACGCTCAAGCCGATCGGCGCGCCGATCACCCTGCGCGGCCTGGACACCGACAAGGAAGTGATCACCCAGACCACCATTGAACCGGCGACCCCGGAAGAAGTGGCCGGCACGGTTGCGGTGATGGGCGGCGAAGACTGGCAGATGTGGATCGACGCGCTGCTGGAAGCAGGCGTGCTGGCCGACGGCGCCACCACCACCGCCTTCACCTATGTGGGCGAAGAGATCACCCAGGCCATCTACTGGAACGGCTCGATCGGCGCGGCCAAGAAGGACCTGGACAACAAGGTGCTGGGCCTGCGCGAGAAGCTGCAGGCGATCGGCGGCGATGCGCGCGTGTCGGTACTCAAGGCCGTGGTCACCCAGGCCAGCTCGGCCATCCCGACCATGCCGCTGTACCTGTCGCTGCTGTTCAAGGTGATGAAGGAAAAGGGCACCCACGAAGGCTGCATCGAACAGCTCGATACGCTGTACGACATCGTCTACGGCGGCAAGGCCACCGGCACCGCAACCGAGCGCCTGCGCCATGAACTCACCGACGGCGACCGCCAGGTGGAACTGATCGACGACGCCGGCCGCCTGCGTGCTGACTACAAGGAAATGGCACCGGACGTGCAGGGCGAAGTGGTGGCCCTGTGGCCGCAGGTGACCAACGAGAACCTGTACGAGATCAGCGACCTGACCGGCTACAAGGCCGACTTCCTGCGCCTGTTCGGGTTCGGCGTGGACGGCGTGGATTACGACGCCGACGTGGCCACCGATGTGCAGATCCCGAACCTGGTCGACATGGCCTGAGCCGGGGCGCCCCATCAGGGGCACGCCTGACGTGCACTGCGAACGCCGGGATTACCCGGCGTTTGTCGTTTCTGCCTGCGGCGGTTGCCCGCGTGCCGTCAGCACCAGCGCCAAGGCCAGCGCGGCGCCGGCACAGACCGCCGACGACCACAGCATGGCGGTCAGCCCCGGCCCGTCCATCAGCTGGCCGCCGCTCCATGAGCCCAGCGCGATGCCCACGTTGAACACGCCGACATACAACGCGCTGGCCATTTCAACCG
>NZ_QAIW01000253.1:0-2152 GCF_003061285.1 Stenotrophomonas sp. HMWF003
GCCCCCGCCGCGCCTGCGGCCGTCGGCGCCTCGCCGTTCAACAACCCGTTGGCCGGCAACAGCAGTGGCGGCGGCCTGCGCCTGCCGGGCACCGCCACCACCCAGGCGCTGCCGCTGCCCTCCGAACGCGCGTTCGGCTTCGACGCCATCGTCGGTGACGGCAATACCGTGCTGCTGCGTTTCAGCCCGGCGCCGGGCTACTACCTCTACCGCGACCGCACCTCGCTGAAGCTGGAAGGTGCCGCCGGGATCCGCGCCGACAAGCCGGCATGGCCGGCGGCCAAGTCGCACCACGATGAACATTTCGGCGACGTGGCGGTGTATTTCGACCAGGTGGACGTCAAGCTGCCGCTGCGCCGCAGCCGTGCCGACGCCGACCAGGCTACCCTGGTGATCACCTTCCAGGGCTGCCAGACCGATGGCATCTGCTACCCGCCGATGACGCGCCGGGTGACGCTGGCGCTGCCGGCCGGCAAGGTCAACGCGCGTGCCGATGAAGTGGCGCACCAGAACGAAGTGATTGCCCCGCTGCCGGGCAAAGACGAGCGCGCGCAGGCACGTGAGCGCGACGCCGCCGGCATCGCCACCCAGCCGATGCTGATCCACTCGAACGACACGGCCGCCACCGCGGCCGATCCGTCGATCGTGCCCGATGCCAGTGCCGACAACGCGCAGCGCACCCGCCCGCCGGGTGACGATGCCGCGCCCACCACGCTGATCGGCGCGCTGCTGCTGGCCCTGCTCGGTGGCCTGATCCTCAACCTGATGCCGTGCGTGCTGCCGATCCTGTCGCTGAAGGTGCTGGGCGTGGCGCAGAGCGGCGAAAGCCGCCAGCGCGCGCGCAGCCATGCGCTCTGGTACACCGCTGGCGTGCTGGTGGCCTTCGCCGCGATCGGCGCACTGGTGCTGGCCCTGCGTGCGGCCGGCCAGGCCGCGGGCTGGGGCTTCCAGCTGCAGCACCCGTGGTTCATCGCCGCGCTGGTGTACCTGATGTTCACCGTGGGCCTGAGCCTGTCGGGCGTGTTCACGCTGGGCGGCAGCCTGGGCGGGGTGGGCCAGTCGCTGGCCGCGCGCAGCGGACCGGTGGGGGACTTCTTCACCGGTGTGCTGGCCTGCGTGGTGGCCAGCCCGTGCGTGGCGCCCTTCATGGGCCTGCCGCTGGCGTATGCGTTCACCGCCAGCACCGTGCCGGCGATCCTGGTGTTCATGGCCCTGGGCCTGGGCCTGGCGCTGCCGTTCCTGCTGATCGGCTTCATTCCGTCGCTGGCCAAGCGCCTGCCGCGCCCGGGCGCCTGGATGGAAACGCTCAAGCACGTGCTGGCCTTCCCGATGTACGGCACCGCGATCTGGCTGCTGTGGGTGCTGGGCAAGCAGCGTGGCGTGGATGCCATGACGCTGGTGCTGGGTGGCCTGGTGGTGCTGGCACTGGCGCTGTGGTGGTACGAGCGCAGCCGCTGGCGCAGCCACCGCGTGGGCGGGCTGTTGGCCCTGTTGCTGCTGCTTGCCGCGCTGGTACCGGTGTGGGGCGTGACCCAGCTGGTGCCGCCGGCCAAGGCGGCGGCCGCCGCCGCCGACAACGTGGTGGCCTACTCGCCGCAGATGCTCGACCGCCTGCGCCAGGACAACCGCGTGGTGTTCGTCAACATGACCGCCGACTGGTGCGTGACGTGCAAGGCCAACGAACGCACGGTGCTGGGCACCAACGCCTTCCACGACACCCTGCGCCGTACCAACGCGGTGTACATGCGCGGCGACTACACCAATGTCGACCCGGAAATCACCGCGTTCCTGGATGAGCACAAGGCCGTGGGCGTGCCGCTGTACGTGGTGTATGGCCCGGGCGCACCGCCGACCGTGCTGCCCACGGTGCTCACCCAGGCCATCGTCGAAGAAGCCCTGCTGCGGACCGCGCGATGAGCACCCGGCCACCCCGCCAACTGGGGGTGGTGGCCGTTCTGGCGGCGGTACTGGGGCTGGCCGCCGGGGCGTGGTTTTTCAATCGCCCCGCTGCAGCGCCGCAATCGCCACCGTCACCGCGCACGAGCACGCCCAGCGCCGGCATCGGCGATGCGATGCCCGCCCTCACCCTGCCCGATGTGTCGGGCACGCCCGTGGACCTGGCCCGCTTCCGCGGTCGGCCGCTGCTGATCAA
>NZ_QAIW01000254.1:0-2028 GCF_003061285.1 Stenotrophomonas sp. HMWF003
GGCCAGCGGCTCCCAGCCGGCGAAGTTGCGCGGGTAGTACTTGTCGCCGGCCAGCTGCTCGCGCAGGCTCGGGGTGGACGCCATCAGGTAGTAGCCGAACGCCAGCGCCAGGCCTGTACCGGCCAGCCACCAGCCGGTGCGCCGCAGCCAGCGCGGCCACCCGTTGAGCACCACCGGCACTGCGACCAGCAGCGCCAGGTAGCCCGGCAGCGGCCAGTGGAAGCTGATGCGCTCCACATCGGTGAAGAAGCCCAGCCCGAAGATCGCCACGGTCGAGACCGCGCCCACCAGGCCGAAGTAGCGCCACTGCGCACGGGCACCCCCGCCGCTGCGGGTGCCGGCCAGCGCCACCTTCCACATCGCCATGCACAGGATCGGGGTCACCAGCATCGGCTGGATCACCAGGAACCACAGGCCGCTCCATTCGAACGCCCACGGATGGCGCTCGACCACCTGGAATTTCAGGCCGGCATCATGGTTGTCGGCATTCCACGACAACAACGGCAGCCATGCCAGCACACCCACCGCCAGCGCCACCCACACGCGCGGGTCGCGCAGCGTGCGGCGCCCCTGCGGCAACAGCAGCAGCGCGATGAAACCGACCACGATCACGCCGATGAAGCGGTAATGGCTGAGCGCGCCGATCATCAGGCCCAGGGCCAGTTTCACTGCCGACGCAGCGTCCACGGTACGCAGCAGGCGCGCCCCGGCGTCCAGGCACAGCACGGCCGCCAGCGCCATCGGCACATCCGGCACCGCCAGGATGCCCAGCGTGCCCGACAGCGGCATCAGCAAGGTCAGGCTGCCGGCCTGCCACCCCGCCACGGCACCGAACCAGCGCATCGCAATGCGCGAGACCAGCCACGGCAACGCTGCGCCGATCGCCAGGAACGGCAGGCGCTGGGCCAGTACATGCGCGCCCCCCAGCTCCACCCCGAGCCGCGACAGCCATGCGGTCAGCCCCGGCAGGTCGGAATAGGCCGCCGCCAGATGCTGTCCTTCCTGCCAGTAGAACGCTTCGTCCACGAACAACGGCAGACGCGCCGCGATCACCAGCTTCACCGCGGTGACCAGCGTCCACAACAGCAGAAAAATCGTGCGTGCGCGTTGTTCGCCCTGCATTGCTCTATAGAATCGAAGGAATCATCGACACGAGACGGACATGGAAAATTCGCCCCACGTGCCAGCCATGCTAACCGATGTAGTGCGACAGGCCCTCCGCAGCGCCCAGGACCAGGTCAACGGACTGGTGCTGGGCAAGGCCCATGAAGTGCGGCTCGCGTTCGTCGCCCTGCTGTCCGGCGGTCATCTGTTGATCGAGGATCTGCCGGGTCTGGGCAAGACCACGCTGGCCCACGCCATGGCCTCCAGCCTGGGGCTGGGCTTCCAGCGCGTGCAGTTCACCTCGGACCTGCTGCCTGCAGATGTGCTCGGCGTCTCGGTTTACGATGCGGCCAGCCGCCAGTTCCAGTTTCATCCCGGCCCGGTGTTCACCCATGTGCTGCTGGCCGACGAGATCAATCGCGCGCCACCGCGCACGCAGAGCGCACTGCTCGAAGCGATGGCCGAGCAACAGGTCACCCTGGACGGTGTCACCCACCCGCTGCCCGATCCCTTCTTCGTGATCGCAACGCAGAATCCGGTGGATCTGTCGGGCACCTTCCCGCTGCCCGACTCGCAGCTGGACCGCTTCCTGCTGCGGCTGGCCCTGGGGTATCCCAATGCCGAATCCGAACGCGAACTGCTGCGCGGCACCGACCGCCGCCACCTGATCGCACAGGCGCAACCGCGGCTGGACGACACACAGGTGCGCACGCTGCGCGAGGCGGCCCGCCAGGTGCATGCCAGCGACGCATTGATCCACTACGTGCAGGCGCTGCTCACCCGCAGCCGCCAGCACGCCGGCGTGCGCGTGGGGCTGTCGCCCCGTGCCGGCCTGGCGCTGCTGCATGCGGCCAAGGCGCATGCGCTGCTGCTCGGTCGCACGCACGTGGTGCCCGAAGACGTGCAGACCCTGTTCGTGGCGGT
>NZ_QAIW01000254.1:2043-3970 GCF_003061285.1 Stenotrophomonas sp. HMWF003
CCCGCGCGATCCTCCAGACTGTCGCGGTGGATTGAGATGCGCCGCGGCTGGGGAGACCGCTGGCAGAAGCTGCAGTTGCTGGCGCGGCCACGGCAGCCCGAAGCCTTGCCGCGCCGGCTCGACCGGCGCCGCATCTACGTGCTGCCCACCCGCTTCGGCATGTTCGTGACCACCGTGCTGGTGGCGATGTTGCTGGGTGCGCTGAACTACAACAACAACCCGGCGCTGCTGCTGGCGCTGCTGTTGGCCACCGTCGCGATCGCCAGCACCATCAGCGCGCACCTGCAGCTGTCCGGGCTGCAGGTCGATGCGGTGTCGGCCGAACCGGTGCACGCCGGCCAGCCGATGCGGTTGCGGATCAGCGTGTCGCGGCCCGATGCGCGCGCGCGACGCGGGCTCGAACTGGCCCTTGGCCAGGCGGTGGCCTTCGGTCACCTGCTGGACACCGACCAGGTCGAAGTGGACCTGATGCTGCCCACCGTGCGACGCGGCTGGTTCGATCTGGCACGCATCCGCATTTCCACCACCCAGCCGCTCGGCCTGGTGCGCGCCTGGTCGTGGGTATGGCCCGACGCACCGCTGCTGGTCTACGCGGCCCCCGAACGCCAGGCGCCCGCCCTGCCGGAAAGTGGTGGCGATCCCCTGCATACCCGCGTGCATGCCAGCGGCGACGAGCTGCATCAGCTGCGCCCCTACCGCGCGGGCGACCCGACGCGCAGCATCGCCTGGAAGCACTCCGCCCGGCGCGACACCCTGCTGGTGCGCGAGTATGAAAAGCCGGTTGGCGTGGACGTACTGCTGGACTGGCGACAGCTGTCCGCGCTGCCGGTCGAAGCACGCATCGCGCGGCTGGCCCGCTGGGTGGACCTTGCCGAGCGCGATGGCCGCCGCTACACCCTGCAGCTACCCGGGCAGCCGGTGCTGGGACCGGGCAATGGCAGCGCCCACCACCACCTGTGCCAACGCGCACTGGCGCTGATGCCGCATGACTGAGCCCACGTCCCCCACCCTGGGTTCCAGCGCGCGCCACTGGACCCTGGCCAGTGCTGCACTGGGCCTGCTGCCGCTGTTGCTGCAGCTGCCCGACCTGCTCGCCGCCATCATCGCCCTGGTCGCACTGGTGACCGCCGTGGCGGCGCGTCAACGCGTGCTGCCTGCGGTGCTGCGCGTGGCACTGGTGCTGTGCATGCTCGCCGCCATCTACTGGCAGATGGGCGCGCGTCCCGGCCGCGATACCGGCTGCGCCTTGCTGGCGGCCATGCTGGCACTCAAATCCAGCGAACTGCGCAGCCTGCGCGATGCACGCAGCCTGCTTGGCTTTGCGCTGTTCGCGCCGTTCGCCGCGTTCCTGCTGGACCAGGGCCCCACCACGATGGCCCTGGCCGTCGTGGCCGCGCTCACGGCGCTGCTGACCCTGCAGCGGCTTGCCCATGCCGAAGGCCAGGCGCCCAGCCCGCGCCTGGGCGGCGCGCTGCGCGGGGTGGGCAAGCTGGTCGCGCTGGGGTTGCCTCTGGCGCTGGCCGGTTTCTGGCTGTTTCCGCGGCTGAGCCAGCCGCTGTGGGGCATCCCCGACCGCGCCGTGGGCACGCCCGGTTTGTCCGACCACATGGAGCCGGGGCAGTGGCTGGACCTGATGGCCGACGACGCGCCAGCCCTGCGCGTGCAGTTCTTCGGCGCCGTGCCGGCCGCCGAGCAGCGCTACTGGCGCGGCCCGGTGATGACCCGCTTCGATGGGCGCCGCTGGGAACAGGATGACGCTGCCCGGCAACGGTCACCGGCGGCGGTGACGCATTCGGCTGTGCGCTGGGACTACCAGATCGACTACGAGCCCACCGACCGCCGCCAGCTGGTGGCGCTGGACCTGCCGCTGCAGGCGCCCGCCGGCAGCACCCTGGACGGTGCCCACAGCCTGCGCAGCACTGCCCGC
>NZ_QAIW01000254.1:3992-7831 GCF_003061285.1 Stenotrophomonas sp. HMWF003
CACCTACCAGGACGCGCTCAGCCCCTACCAGCGCCAGCGTGCGCTGCAGCTGCCGGCAGGCTTCAACCCGCGTACCGCCGCCCTGGCCCGGCAATGGCGCAGCGAGGCGGGCAGCGACGACGCGGCCATCGTCGCGCGCAGCCTGGACTGGATCCGCGCCCGCTTCGCCTACACCCTGGAAACGCCCCTGCCCGGTCGCGATGGCGTGGACGAGTTCCTGTTCGACCAGCAGGCCGGCTTCTGTGAACACTTCAGCTCGGCGTTCGTGGTGCTGATGCGCAACGCCGGCATTCCCGCACGTGTGGTCACCGGTTTCGCCGGTGGCGTGCGCAATCCGTACGGCGACTACTGGGTGGTGCGCCGCATGGACGCCCACGCCTGGGCCGAGGTATGGCTGCCGCAGCGCGGCTGGGTGCGGGTCGATCCGACCGCCGCCGTGGCTCCCGAGCGCATCTACGACACCCTGGAAGATCGCCTGCAGCAGGGCGGCGCCGCCACCTTGCAGAGCCGTTGGCTGCAACTGGGGCAGGCCAGCGACTGGCTGCGGCGCGGCTGGAACGACCTGGTGCTGTCCTTCGACGCAAACCGCCAGCAGCAGATGCTGCGACCGTTGGGCATCGACACGCTGGAACCGTCACAGCTGATCGCCGTTTTCACGGTCTTCGCGCTGGCCACGCTAGGCTGGATGGCGTGGCTGCTGAGCCGTGGCGAACGCGAGCGCGACCCGTTGTTGCGCGCGTGGCACCGGCTGGGGCGGCGCTACGCCAGGCTTGGCCTGGCGCGTGACAGTGCCGAGCCCGCAGGCCGCTGGGCCCAGCGCGTCCACCAGCAGCGGCCAGACCCGGCGCTGTTGTCGCTCAGCAGCCGTTTCGTTCTCGCGCGCTACGCTGGCGCGGACGTCGACCTCACTTCATTATTGCGCGACCTGCGCAGGCATCGCCCGTCCTCCGGAGCATCCCCATGAAGATCCAGATTCTGCTTCCCCTCGCTGCTTCGCTGGCGCTGGCCGCCTGCGCGACCGCGCCCAAACCGCTGCAAGGCCAGTTCAGCATGGTCAGCCCGCGCGATGCGGTGCCCACCCAGCAGGTGGGTACCCCGGTGCGCTGGGGCGGCCGCATCATCGAAACCAATCCGGCCCAGGGCCAGACCTGTTTCCAGATGATCTCGCGCCCGCTCAACGGCAGTGGCCGCCCGAGCACCACGTCGGCCGACGCCAGCGACGGCCGTTTCGTGGCCTGCCGCGCCGGCTTCTACGACCCGGCCGTGTTCGAACCGGGCCGCGATGTGACCTTCATCGGCAAGATCGCCGGCTACGAGAACACCCGCATCGGCGAATACGACTATCGCCTGCCCAAGCTGGACGCCGATGTGATCTACCTGTGGCCGGAACAGCGCCAGGTGGACGTGGTGCCGGCCTACCCGTACGGGCCATGGGGTCCGGGCTGGGGCCCGGGCTGGGGCTACCGCGGCTGGGGCTGGTGGTAACCGGGTAGATACCGACCGTTGGTCGGTGTGCCTTGCAAAAAAAGCCGCCCAAAGGGCGGCTTTTTTTTGTTGCACCGTGGGGCAACACAACGCGCGTCGCCGATCAGGTAGAGCCACCCCATGGGTGGCTGCCCTTGGATCCGGCGCCGCGCAGCCACCCATGGGGTGGCTCTACCCCCTATCAGGCATCGCGTGCAGCCACCCATGGGGTGGCTCTACCCCCTCAGGCGTTCGGCGTGCCGAAGTGGCCCAGCGCTGCGCCGGCCAGCAGGTGCAGGTGGATGTGGAACACGGTCTGCCCGGCATCTTCGCGGCAGTTCATGACGATGCGGTAGCCGTTCTGGGCGAAGCCTTCGCGGCGCGCGTACTCGGCCGCCGCCAGCGCCAGCTTGCCGATCAGGTGCGCCTGCGCGGGCTGCACGTCGTCCAACGTCGGAATCGCCTCATTCTTGGGAATGAAAAGCACGTGCACCGGTGCCTGCGGGGCGATGTCCTTGAAGCCGAGCACCTCGTCGTCCTCGTAGACGATGGTTGCAGGGATTTCGCGGCGGATGATCTTGCCGAACAGGGTGTCTTGGCTCATGGGGCACCTCTTGGAACAGGGGCTTGGAGAGTAGCGCGGATGCGCTGCCGGTTTCGACGGGTGCGGCGCGGTGCACGGGAGGCGCGGTCAGCGCGGTCAGCCGACCAACGGTCCGCTCTACCGTGTCGGCGCGGCGCGGTTGCCCGGGGTCATTCCTGGATTTCGGTGCGCGTGCCGAACGCGTGCGACAGCGTGCCGCGATCCACGTATTCCAGCTCACCGCCCAGCGGCAGGCCCTGGGCCAACCGGCTGGGGCGCACCTTGTGCGCGCGTGCCAGCTGCGCCAGGTAATGCGCGGTGGCTTCGCCTTCTACCGTGGCGCTGGTGGCGATGATCAGCTCCTGCACCTCGCCCTGCTTCAGGCGGGCCTCCAGCTGGTCCAGGCCGAGCTCGCGCGGGCCCACGCCGTCCAGCGGCGACAAGCGCCCCTGCAGCACGAAGTACACGCCGCGGAAACCGGTCGCATGCTCGATCGCCAGCCGGTCGGCGGGCGATTCCACCGCGCACAGCTGCTGCCGCTCACGGCTGCCATTGGCGCACACCGCGCAGGTCTCGGTCTCGCTGAAATCGCGGCACTGCACGCAATGGCCGATGCGCTCGATCGCCTTGGCCAGCACCTCGGCCAGCTTCTGCCCGCCCACACGCTCGCGCTCGAGCACGTGGTAGGCCATGCGCTGGGCGGTTTTCTGACCGACGCCCGGCAACACGCGGAAGGCCTCGATCAATTGTTCGAGCAGGGGCAGGCTCATGGCGATGGGCTCATCTCAGAAACAAACGCGCGAAGCCCGAAGGCTTCGCGTCGTGGTCACCCCACCGGTACCGGGCCCGGGCCCGGCACCTGCGGTGGATCAGAACGGCAGCTTCATGCCCGGCGGCAGCTGCATGCCCGCCGTGGCCGAACCCATGCGGTTCTTCGATTCGGCGTCGATCTTGTTGGACGCATCGTTGAAGGCGGCCGCGACCAGGTCTTCGGTCATTTCCGCATCGCCCAGGATCGACGGGTCGATGCGCACCTTGCGGCACTCCTTGGTGCCGGTCAGGGTCACGCTGACCATGCCACCGCCGGCGCTGCCGGTGACTTCCAGCTTGGCGAGGTCTTCCTGGGCCTTCTGCAGGTTTTCCTGCATCTTCTGGGCCTGCTGCATCAATTGGGCGATGTTGCCGCGCATGTCGTGTTACTCATCAAAAGGACGGATGGAATCGGTCACGACCCGCGCGCCGTGCTGCTGGATCAGCACCTGCACCTGCGGGTCGGCCATGAAGGCGGCTTCGGCCGCCTGTTGCCGCTCGCCACGCTGGCGGTCGGAACGCTGGTGCAGCGTTTCGGCCTCGGCGTTGCCATGTTCGATCACGATCCGCGGGGTCTGCCCCAGCGGGCCGGACAGCGCATCGGTCAGCGCCGCCAGCGAACGGTCCGAACACAGGTACTCAAATCCGGGCGATACCGCCAGTTTCAAGATGCCGTGCTGAAAACTGATGAACGCCGCGTGGGCCGCCAGCTGCCGCGAGGGGCCGTTGAGCTGGCTCTGGGCGACCAGTTCCAGCCAGGCTTCGGGCGAGGAAAGGGCGATCGGGGCAGCGGCACCCGCGTCGGCAACCGACGCCGAGGGCGCAATGGCGATGCCCTGCGGGCGCGCCACGGCTGCCGGCGCCACCACCGGGGCCGGGGCCGGTGCGGCAGGACGCGCCGGCGGCGCCTCCCACGGCGCCACCATGGCCGCGTCGGGGCTGGCCAGTTCGGCCGCCAGCGCCTCGTCACGCTCCTCGGCAC
>NZ_QAIW01000254.1:7841-15637 GCF_003061285.1 Stenotrophomonas sp. HMWF003
GCACCGGCTCGGCCACCGGGGGCGGCGTCGGGCGCGGGCTTTCCGGCGCCGGCGCCGCAGCCGGGGCAACCACGGGCGCAGCCACCGCCGCTACCGGGGTGACGCTGGCTGCGGGAGGGGCGACCCGGGCGACCGGTGCAGCGGCCACCGCGGCAGGCGCTGCGGCCATGCCGCTGCCCTGCGCGGGGCTGCCGGCGCCGTTGTTCACCTCGGTACCGGTGCCCGGATCGCGCGGCACCGGCGGTACCGCGGCGGCCGGTCGGAATGCCAGCATGCGCAGCACGGCCATTTCGAAGCCCGCACGCGGGCTCGGGGCCAGGTACAGGTCGCGTCGCCCACCCAGCGCCATCTGGTACCAGAGCTGCACCACTTCCGGGCGCAGCCGCTGGGCGAAGGCGGCGGCATCGATCCCCTCGCCGTCGGACTGCGCGCCCGGCACCAGCTGCTGTACCTGGATGCGGTGCAGCGCCTCGGCCAGCGCCTCGAGCACGCCGCTCCAATCCGGCGAGAACTCGGCCAGTGCGGCGACCACCTGCAGCAGGCGCACGCCGTCGCCATCGGCCAGGGCGTCCAGCATGGCCGCCACCTGGGTGCGGTCGACCGTGCCCAGCATGGTGCGCACCACGTCTTCCCGCAGCGCGCCGCCCGCGTAGGCAATGGCCTGGTCGAGCAGCGACAGGCCATCGCGCAGGCTGCCGTCGGCCGCCTTGGCCAGCTGCACGATCGCGGTCGGGTCGGACTCGATCTCCTCGGCGGCCAGGATCCGGGTCATCTGGCCCTGGATCTGGTCTTCGTCCAGCCGCTTCAGGTTGAACTGCAGGCAGCGCGACAGCACCGTCACCGGCAGCTTCTGCGGGTCGGTGGTGGCAAGCAGGAACTTCACGTGCTCCGGCGGCTCTTCCAGCGTCTTCAGCAGCGCATTGAACGCCGCCTTGGAGAGCATGTGCACTTCGTCGATCAGGTAGACCTTGTACTTGCCCCGCGAGGGCATGTACTGGGCGTTCTCGATCACCTCGCGGACGTCATCCACGCCGGTGTTGGACGCGGCATCGATCTCGAGCAGGTCGATATAGCGCCCGGCATCGATGTCCAGGCAGGCCGGGCACTGGCCGCATGGGTCGGCGCTGGTGCCCTGCTCGCAGTTCAGCGATTTGGCGAAAATGCGCGCGATGGTGGTCTTGCCCACCCCGCGGGTGCCGGTAAACAGGAACGCATGGTGCACCCGGCCGCTGTCCAGCGCATTGCTGAGCGCACGGACCACGTGTTCCTGGCCCACCAGCTCGGCAAAACGCTTCGGACGCCACTTGCGGGCAAGGACGAGATAGGACATCAGGCCACCGTCTTCATCGGGACGTCCATTGTGCCACGCCTGTCCAGCCCCCCTGCCCTCCGTCTCGTGCCGCTTGTGCGATTGCGATTCCCCCGCTAGAATCTGCGCCCCTGCAGCGGGTTATCGCAGCAGGTCCGGAGAGGTGTCCGAGCGGTTGAAGGAGCACGCCTGGAAAGTGTGTAAGCGTCTAAACCGCGCTTCGGGGGTTCGAATCCCCCTCTCTCCGCCACACACATGAAAAGGCCGCCCTACGGGGCGGCCTTTTTGTTTGCGCGACGCAAAAGAATCCCCGGTAGAGCCACCCCATGGGTGGCTTCGGTCCCCGGCGCGCAGCCACCCATGGGGTGGCTCTACCCCGCCGGCATAGCAACGGGCGACGCAGATCCCCCTCCCGTCACGGCAACATGCTCCAGTGCACCTTGCCGCGATGGCCCTTGCGCAGGCACAACGCGCGCGCGGGAAAGGCCACGACGGTGCCGGTGTCACCCACGCCCACCTCGCCGGGATGCAGGGTCCAGCGCGCGTCCGGCGCCGGTGGCGGAATATCGAAGCGGATCATGATGGCCTGGTTGAGGTCTCCGCCCTGGCGCGGCCCCCAGATGACATCGCTGTTGAGGTCGAGCCGGCGCGCGTCGTACCGGGCCGGGCGGCGCTGGCGGGCGCTCAAGGCCGTGCTGAATCCGCGATACAACGCCGGATCGGCGGCGATGCGCTGGCCGTCTTCCCGCACCAGATACGCCCCTGCCGAGGAATACCACAGCGGCACCGGCGCTTCGCCCGGGCCCCACACGGTCGGCGCATAGGCACCGTGCTGGCGCGTGTCGTAGCGCCGCCGCCCTGCATTGCTCGCGCTCAACGCCAGCCACACCACGTTGTCCTCCTGGCCCGGCGCGGTCTCCACCAGCCAGTAATCCAGCACCAGCGCGATGTCGCGTGCCGGCTGCCCCGCCATCGCCGGCAGCGTCGCCTGCACCGGCGTGTGACCCGGCGTGTCGCAGACCACGGCCGTGTCCTTGACCACGTACGTGCACCCTGACACCGACGCTGCCAGCACCACGCAGGCAGCGATCTTCGCTCTGAACATTCCGGCCTCCTGCCTCACCTGTCCGCCCCCGATGGTAGCGCGGCGGACCAACAGCGGGTTCCGTGGCACAGTCGCGCCACCCCGCCACTGCCTGCAGCCCCATGTCCACGATCCGCGCCTTCACCACTGCCGATGCACGCGCCTGCCTGGCCATCTTCGACGGCAACGTCCCGCAGTTCTTCGGTGTGCATGAACGCGCGGATTTTTCCGCTTACCTGCAGCAGCCTGCACGCGCTGTGGACTACCTGGTGATCGAACGCGGCGGCCGGGTGGTGGCCTGCGGCGGACTGGCGATGGACGATGCGCTGACCGCCGCGTTCTGCTGGGGCATGGTCGACCACACCGTGCACCGGCAGGGGTTGGGCCGTGAACTGGCGCAGGCGCGCCTGCAGCAGGCACGCGCACGTGGCGCGCGCCGCGTGGTGTTGAGCACCAGCCAGCACACCTGCGACTTCTATGCCGCGCTGGGGTTCGTCATCACCCGGGTCGTGACCGATGGCCACGGCCCGGGTCTGGACGCGGTGGACATGCAACGCATGCTGCCGCTGGAGTGAGCGCCAAAGGACTCAGGTGCTCGACAGCTTCATCAGCACCAGCCCGCTCACGATCAACACGGCCGCGGCGATGCGCATCGCACTCACCTGCTCGCCCAGGAACGTGATGCCGATGACGAACGCACCCACCGCGCCAATACCGGTCCAGATCGTGTACGCGGTGCCCAGGGGCAAGGTGCGCATGGCCAGCGACAACAGCCAGAAACTGGCGATCATGGTGACCACGGTGATGATGCTGGGGGTGAGCTTGCTGAAGCCGTCGGACTGCTTCATCGCGAACGCCCAGACGATTTCCAGTACGCCGGCTGCCAACAGATAGATCCAGGCCATGTGGCCCTCCTTTGATAGGGGCCAGGCCGTCCTGGTCAGTGTGTCCCGCTGCGGGGGAGGCCGTTCCTCCTGCGGCGATTCTAGCAACGCCGCACCACGGCCAGCACCTGCACCGCCGCCGCTTTTCGCGGCGTTCAGCCCCCGGCTACCGCCGATTCAGCCACGCAGGCGCGCGGCAGGCGTGGCATCCTGACCCGCCCTGGCACAGGAATGCCCGCATGACGCTCGATTCAACGCTCGCCCCCTGGCTGGAGCAGGCGCTGCAGTCGCCACTGCCCGACGAGGTGGTGGGCCTGTCATTCAACCTCAGCGAAGGTGCGGCCGGCGACGATGCCGGCTTCTGCATCGAACTGGTCGGTACCGACCGTTTCGACGCGGGCGACAGCGACTGGCCCTGCGATGAAATCTGGGCGCCGCCGCAACGCGAGATCGAGCTGCCGTATGCACTGACCGGCCAACGCTGGGAAGAGTGCCTGGTGGCGGTGCGCGGACAGTTGCTGCAGGCCCTGGCCACGCCCCGCTTCGGCCCGCGCCTGACCGCGCAGGTGGAGGGCATCGGGCTGGGTTTCGTCGATGGCGACCTGCAGCTGCTCTGGCAGCGTGCCGGCTGAGTGGCGCGCCGCTGGCACTGCACGCGGCGCATGCGCTAGAATGCGCGACTGCACTGCGGGGCTGTCCCTGCACTGCACCTCCGGCGCCCGCTGATTTCGATCACCCGGTGCCTGGAACGTCTCTATGGTGGCCCCGTCGGCCCCTCGCGACGCTAGGTCGAAAATCCCGCCAGGGCCGGAAGGCAGCAACGGTATCGATCGACGCGGGCGCCGAGGTCAGCCGGCGGGGCCGCCACCTTTTTGGGCTCCCGCCATCGCGCGCGTACCGCCGGCCGTTGCTCGGCTGCCCTCAACGCGCCGCGGATATCGACGTCAGCCGACCAACGGTCGGCTCTACGCCGCGGGCGTGCCCTGGTGGAACAGCACGCGCCACGCCGTGCCGTGCAGCCGCCACAGCGAACTGCGCAGCACCGTGCGCTGGCGCACGCCGTCGACCACATACCAGCTGCGATAGCGCACCTGCGCCACGGTCGGGGCCAGCAGGGCAACGCGGTAGTCGTCCGAGACGATCTCCACCACGGCGCGTTCGGCGGGAATCTCGACCAGCGCGGCGGCGCGCCCGTAACAGCTGCCCGAGCTGCCGATTTCGCTGAAATCCGGATCGAGCAGCGCCTCCAGGCGCGCGGTATCGGCACGCACCACCGGGTCATGCAGGGCGCGCTCGAGCGCTTCCAGGTGGGCGGCCAGCGCGGCGGTGTCCGTCGCCGGCGCCATGTTCAGGGCGGATCCTGCGCCAGCACGTGCAGGGCGGTCGGCGCGGCCAGCGCCACGCATTCGCCCGGCAGCGCCACGCGATGCCCGCGCTGGCGCAGCGCGGCGCCATCGGCCTCGCTGGCGTAGTGGTACAGCATCATCCGCGCCTGCAGCTCACGGCTGTACTCACGCTCCAGGTCGTCCACGCCGGTATGAGACGGGTTGCCGTGCAGGCCGCAGTCGTGCGCGATCAGTTCGTTGTCGTCGGCGTAGCGGGCCAGCATTTCCGGAATCGGACGGGTATCGCCGCTCCAGGTCACCGCGCCCTTGAGGCGCAGGCCATAGGCGGTTTCCGGCCAGTGGTGGCGCACCGGGAACACTTCCAGACGCACCCCGTCGTGCCAGAACGCATCGCCGACCACGATCAGCTGGAAGGCGTCCCAGAAGTTGGCGCCGCCCTCGGCCAGCACGTTGGGATAGTCGGCCACGCGCTTGTGCAGCAGCGGCACCACCGTGGCCGGCACATACACGCGGATGCGCCCGCGCCGGTGCGGCGAAAAATACGCATCCACGAACAAGCGCTCGAAACCGGCCACGTGGTCCAGGTGCACATGGGTCACGAACAGCGCCTGCGGCACCTGCCCGTACTGCGCCAGGAAGGCGGTCAGGCCTTCGCCACCGCAGTCGATGGTGAGCCAGGGCCGGCCGTCACGCTCGATCACCGCCATCGGCGAGCCCAGCTGCACGGCCGACGCATTGCCGACCCCCATGAAGCGCAGTGCCCAGTCCATCAGTAGCCCCGGTTCCAGGCCAGGTCGTAGGCGCGGCGCAGCCGTGCGTAGTCTTTTTCCACGTCTTCCACGCTGCGCTCGCCGCGCAGCTTGAGCAGCGACCGCAGCAGGCGCTTGAGGTTGCGCTCGCGCCAGCGCGTGGCCGGAATGCGCTGCACGCCGCGGTCGAAGTCGATCAACCAGCCGTGGCCGTTGGCATCGAACAGGATGTTGTGTGCGTTGAGGTCGGCATGGTCCAGCCCGGCGCGGTGGAAGCGCGCGATCAGCCGGCCGGTTTCTTCCCAGGGCGCGCCGCGCCCGGCCACCAGCGCGCGGTCGGCCAGCGAGCGCACGCCTTCCAGCCGCTCCATCAGGATCGCGGCACGGTAACGCATGCCCTCGCGCATGTAGAACGCGGCGATCGGGCGCGGTACCGGCAGCTTCAGCGCGCGCAGGGCGCGCATCAGGCGGAATTCGGCAAAACTGCGGGTGCGGTCGGCACCGCGCCACAGGTAGGCGTCGCGGCTCAGCTTGGCCGCCATGCCGCCGCGCAGGTACTGGCGCAGCACGCACTGCCCGAACGGCGCATCCACGAACCAGGCGCCGCCGCGGCCGCCATCGCCGACCGGCCGCGCCCGCTCTGCCCAGTGGGCCGGCGAGAACAGCTCGATCTCGGCTTGCCGCAGCCGTTCGCGGTCGAACAGAATGGCACCCAGTCCGCGTCCATCACGGCAGGGCGTCAGCGCTTCATTGGCGTCGAATGCGACCATTCCTTCGAGTCTAACAACACCATGGCACCAACGTCCTCTTCCTTGTGTCTTTTGCGTTTGTCCGCCCTGGGCGATGTCACCCACGTGGTGCCGCTGGTGCGGACCCTGCAGCAGGCCAGGCCGGGCACGCCGCTGCACTGGATCATCGACAGGGCCGGGCACAAACTGCTCGATGGCCTGCCCGGGGTGGTGTTCCACCCGTACGACAAGAAGACCGGTCTGGCCGGCATGCGGGCGCTGAAGGCCACCTTCCCGCCCGGCCGTTTCGAGGCCCTGCTGCAGATGCAGGTGGCCTTCCGCGCCAACGTGCTGTCGGCGTTCGTGCCGGCCGTGCGCCGTATCGGCTACGACAAGGCGCGCTCGAAGGACCTTCACGGGCTTTTCATCAATGAACGCATTCCCGACCGCCCCGGCATCCATGTGCTGGACGCGATCGGCAGCTTCGGCGAGCCGCTGGGGATCGTGCAGACCCAGGTCAGCTGGGACCTGGCGGTGCCGGCTGCCGCGGTGGAATGGGCGCAGGCGCAGTGGCAGGACGATGGACGCCCGGTACTGATGATCTCCCCCTGCTCCAGCCACGTACGCCGCAACTGGTACGCCGACCGCTACGCCGCGGTGGCCAACCATGCCACCGCGCGCGGCTGGCGGGTGGTGCTGTGCGGGGGCCGCAGCGAACTGGAGCGCGACATGAGCGATGCCATCCTCGCCCAGCTGGATACCCCGGCGTTGGACCTGGTCGGCAAGGACACGCTGAAGCAGCTGCCGGCGCTGCTGGCACGCGCCGCGCTGGTGATGACCCCGGACTCGGGTCCGATGCATATCGCCAACGCGGTGGGCACCAAGGTGCTGGGCCTGCACGCGGCCAGCAACCCGCACCGCAGCGGCCCCTACTCCGACCGACGCTACTGCGTGGACCGCTACGACGATGCCGCGCGCAAGTACCTGGGCAAGCCGGCCAGTGCGCTCAAGTGGGGCACCAAGATCGAATTCGACGACGTGATGCAGTTGATCACCGTCGAAGACGGCATCGCCGCGTTCGAGCGCTACGTGGCCGATCACCGGCCTGCATAGACGGTAGTGCCGGCCGCTGGCCGGCAACATCCTCCGACGTCAGGTGATGCGGGGTTGCCGGCCAGCGGCCGGCACTACCGCCTGCGCATCGCAGGCCGACGAAGTTACGCGCCCTTGGGTGCGTAATCCTTGTACGACTTCTCTTCCACGTAGCCCGAGCCCAGCGCCAGGTTGATGGCCTTCTTGATGCGGGCGCGTTCGTCGTTCTGCAGGTACACGCTGCGGGCCAGCGCGACGAAGTCCTCGTTGAAGGCCTGCGCCTTGTCCTGCAGGCGGATGTTGTCCTCGATGTCCCACAGGCGCTCGTTGACCGCCTTCAGGTCGGCACGCAGGCGCGCGATGTCCTTGACCGCGGCCGGATGCGCCATCCAGGTCTTGTCCAGCGCGCTCAGCTCGGCATGGATGTTGGCCAGCTTGGCCGCATCGTCGATGCGCTCGGATTTGATCTGCAGGATCGAGATCTTGTCCAGCAGCTCGCCAAAGGACACGGGAACAAGGATTTCAGCGGTCATGGGGGCCATCCGTTACGTGAGGCCGCCAGTTTAACGGACCCGGCAGTCAACCCACGCCGAACCGTCTGCGT
>NZ_QAIW01000255.1:0-1880 GCF_003061285.1 Stenotrophomonas sp. HMWF003
ATGCCGACCAGTCGCACCTGAGCCGCGAGGTGCGGGCGCTGGCGGGGATCGGGGCGGCGCAGCTGTGCGCGCAGTGGCGCAGCTGACTGGCCGTTTTGTTCAAGACCGGCGCGGCCGCGGTGGCGATGCTGGGGCTCCTTTCAACGAGATGCCTCCATGAGCACCGCACACGGCAACGATCGCCGGATCGACAACATTGAATTCAACGTGGCCGACATCGCGCGCAGCAAGGCGTTCTACGGCAGCGTGTTTGGCTGGTCGTTCACCGATTACGGCCCGGGCTATACCGAGTTCGACGATGGCCGCTTGCGCGGTGGGTTCACCACCGATGCGCCGGTGCGTGCGGGCGGGCCGTTGGTGATTCTGTATGCCGACGACCTGGTGGCCACGCAGCAGCGGGTGGAAGCGGCCGGGGCGGACATCTGCCGGGCGGCGTTCGACTTTCCGGGTGGGCGGCGGTTTCATTTCCGCGATCCGGATGGGTATGAGTTGGCGGTGTGGACAGCCGCCTGAGGTAGAGCCGACCAACGGTCGGCTGCCGTGAGCGGTGGGTATGCGCCAAGGGCAGCCGACCAACGGTCGGCTCTACCGGTTCGGGCGTGCGGCCGCGGTGGTGGCCTGTTCGGGCGTGTGGCCGAGGTGTCGGCCAGCGGTGCCCTTGGATCAGTCGCGTGCGACCTGGAAGCCGGCGAACGACTGGCTTACCGGCATCAGTTCCAGGCGGTTGATGTTGAGGTGCGCCGGGAGGTTGGCCACCCAGAAGATCTGCTCGGCGATGTCGTCGGCGGTCATCGGGTTGGCACCGGTGTAGAGGGTGTCCGAGGCGGCCTGGTTGCCGTGGGTGCGCACCAGGGTGAACTCGGTTTCGGCCATGCCCGGCTCGATGGTGGTGACGCGCACGCCGGTGCCGTGCAGGTCGGCGCGCAGGCCCAGCGAGAACTGGCTGACGAAGGCCTTGGTGCCGCCGTAGGCGTTGCCGCCCGGGTACGGGTACACGCCGGCCACCGAGCTGATGTTGATGATGGCGCCCTTGCGCTCCACCAGCTGCGGCAGCAGGCGGTGGGTGAGGGTGACCAGCGCGGTGACGTTGGTGTCGATCATGGTGCGCCAGTCTTCCAGCGAGGCGCTCTGCGCCGGGGCGGTGCCCTGGGCGAGGCCGGCGTTGTTGACCAGCAGGTCGATGGCGGCGAAGTCGGCCGGCAGGGCGGCCAGCGCGGCCTCCATGGCGGCGCTGTCGCGCACGTCGAAGACGGCCGCGTGTACGCGCTCGGGACCGTAGGCGTCGACCAGCGGCTGCAGCCGTTCAGCGCGGCGGCCGGTGGCGATGACGCGCCAGCCGGCCTGGGCGAAACGATGGACGGCGGCAGCGCCAAAGCCGGAGGTGGCGCCAGTAATCAGAGCGGTACGGGTCATCGGGGTACTCCGTGGGAATCACGGGTATTTTCGCACCGATGCGGGGGGTGTGTGCCGGGGGCAATGTGCCGCACGGGGCGGGATGGCGTAGAGCCGGGCTCTGCCCGGCTGTGCGTGGGTGGCCGGTTCGCGTGCAGCCGGGCAGAGCCCGGCTCTACGTGCGGGCGCGGGGATCTCTGGCAGCCGGGCAGAGCCCGGCGCTACGCGATCAGCGGATGCGGAAGACGCGGGCCTTGGGCAGGTCTTCGTCCACCTGCAGGAACCAGCGGCCGGCGATGCCGGGCACCACCACGATCTCGGGGTTGCTGCGGCTGGCCTTGAGCTTCATCTCGCCCTTGAGAACCTGCCACTGCTGACCGTTGTCGAGGGTGAACACAGTGCCGGGTGCCCAGCCGTCTACCTGGCCGGTGACCTTGGCGGTGATGGGGCCGTCGTCCAGGCCCGGGAACATGGGGGCCGGGGTAGGC
>NZ_QAIW01000256.1:0-1942 GCF_003061285.1 Stenotrophomonas sp. HMWF003
GCACGGCACGATGCGCGCGCGCCCGGCCGAGCTGCTGCCCGGCACCGTGCGGGTGATTTCGGTGGGCATGGACTACGGCCATAAGGACGACGCGCAGGCGTGGGACACCCTGCACGACGGCGACCGCGCCTACGTGGCGCGGTACGCGCTGGGCCGCGATTACCACAAGCTGATGCGCAACCGCCTGCAGAAGTTCGCCGATGCGATCGCCGCCGAGATCGGCGCGTTCGGCTACCGGGTGTTCGTCGATTCGGCGCCGGTGCTGGAACGCGCCCTGGCGCGCAATGCCGGGCTGGGCTGGATCGGCAAGCACACCTGCCTGATCGACAAGCAGGGCGGCTCCTGGTTCTTCCTCGGCGAGATCTACATCGACCTGCCGCTGCCGGTGGACACGCCGGCCACCGCGCACTGCGGCACCTGCACGCGCTGCATCGACGTATGCCCCACCCAGGCCATCATCGGCCCGCAGCGGCTGGATGCGCGGCGGTGCATTTCCTACCTGACCATCGAGCACGACGGCGCCATTCCCGAAGACATGCGGCCGCTGATGGGCAACCGCATCTACGGCTGCGACGACTGCCAGCTGGTATGCCCCTGGAACAAGTTCGCGCGGCGCACCGACGAGCCGGACTTCCGCGCCCGCAACGATCTGGATACCGCCTCGCTGGCGCAGCTGTTCGCGTGGGAGGAAGACGAGTTCCTGCGCCGCACCGAAGGCAGCCCGATCCGGCGCAGCGGCCACGAACGCTGGTTGCGCAACATCGCCGTGGCGCTGGGCAATGCCCCCACCAGTGCGCAGACACTGGCGGCACTGGACGCGCGCCGCACGCATGCCTCGCCGATCGTGCGCGAACACGTGGCCTGGGCCCTGCAGCAGCACGCCGCGCGGAACCCCGGCGCATGACGCTTGTGCGACCATGGGCGCCCGTTCGTACCGTTTGACCTGTCCATGGACCGCAGCGCGCAGATCCTCACGCCCAGCCAGCTCAACATCCTGGCCCGCGACCTGCTGGAAGGCGCCTTCCCGCTGATCTGGGTGGAAGCCGAGCTCGGCAGCGTTACCCGCCCGGCTTCGGGGCACATGTACTTCACCCTGAAAGACGCACGCGCGCAGATCCGCGCGGCGTTGTTCAAGCCCAAGAGCCAGTGGCTGAAATTCGTCCCGCGCGACGGCATGCGCGTGCTCGCGCGCGGCCGGCTGACCCTGTACGAAGCGCGGGGCGAGTACCAGCTGGTGCTGGACCACATGGAAGAAGCCGGCGAAGGCGCCCTGCGCCGCGCCTATGAGCAGCTCAAGGCACGGCTGGAGGCCGAGGGCCTGTTCGCCGCCGAGCGCAAGCGGCCGATGCCGGCCCATGTCCGCCGGCTGGCGGTGATCACCTCGCCCACCGGCGCGGCGGTACGCGACGTGCTCAGTGTTCTGGAACGCCGTTATCCGCTGCTGGAAGTAGACCTGCTGCCCAGCCTGGTGCAGGGCGACAGCGCTGCCGCGCAGATCACCGCGCTGCTGCGCGCGGCCGATGCCAGCGGCCGCTACGACGTGATCCTGCTGACCCGCGGCGGTGGCTCGCTGGAAGACCTGTGGGCGTTCAACGACGAGCACCTGGCCCGCGCGATTGCGGCCAGCAGCACCCCGGTGGTGTCTGCGGTGGGCCACGAAACCGACTTCAGCCTGGCCGATTTCGCGGCCGACCTGCGCGCGCCCACGCCGTCGGTGGCGGCCGAGCTGCTGGTGCCCGACAGGCGCGACCTGCAAGTGCAGGTCCGCCGCCTGGCCGCCCGCATGGTGCAGCTGCAGCGCCACGGCCTGGGCCAGGCCATGCAGCGCGCCGACCGCGCCCTGCTGCGCTTGAATGCGCAAGGCCCGCAGGCCCGCCTGCAGTTGCTGCAGCGCCGCCAGCAGGATTTGGGCCGGCGCCTGGACGCGATATGGCGGCAGCAG
>NZ_QAIW01000256.1:1971-3817 GCF_003061285.1 Stenotrophomonas sp. HMWF003
ATGCCGCCGTGGTGCTGCGCAACGGCCACCCGCAGCGTCGCCTGGATGCACTGCGCGAGCGGCTGCAACGGTTGATGCCGCGCGCCGACGCGGCCATCGGGCGCCAGCTGCAGCGCAACCAGCTGCACCTGCGCGGCCTCGCCCGCTCGATGGAAGCGGTGAGCCCGCTGGCCACCGTGGCCCGCGGCTACAGCATCCTCACCCGCGACGAAGATGGCAGCCTGGTACGTTCCCCGCTGCAGGTACGCCCCGGCGACGCGCTCACCGCACGCGTACAGGACGGCGCGATCAACGTCGTAGTAAAGCAGACCCCGTAGAGCCGGGCTCTGCCCGGCTGCACCGCATCCCCGTAGAGCCGGGCTCTGCCCGGCTGCACGCGATTGATGATCACCGCGACCTGACAGAAGCCGGGCAGAGCCCGGCGCTACGTCAGCGTTCCGTCGGTTACAACGTCCTGACCCGCCCGCGCTTTCGTAGAGCCGGGCTCTGCCCGGCTGCACGCGATCAATGATCACCACGACCTGACGGAAGCCGGGCAGAGCCCGGCGCTACGTTATCGGTCCCCCGTTTACGCTTTCCGCCGGTCAGATCGCCCTTACCCGCCCGCGCTTTCGCAGAACTTCTGCCGGTACTCCATCGCCTTGGGCATCAGCGCCTGCAGGTTCTGGATGCGGGTGCCCGGGTTGGGGTGCGTCGAGGAAAACTCCGGCGGCGCCTGGCCGCCACTGGCCTGGCCCATGCGTTCCCACAACGGCACCGCCTCGCGCGGGTCGAAGCAGGCCGCGGCGGCGAGCATCAGGCCCACTTCATCGGCCTGGGTTTCGTGGCTGCGCGCATACGGCAGCAGGTAGCCGTAGCCCATCGCCGACATCATCATCTGCTGCTGTTGCGGGTCCATGCCGCTGGCGGCCCCGGCCATCTGCCCGATCTGGGTCAGCTTCTGCTGGGCCATGCGCTGGGCACCATGGCGCAGCAGGGCATGGGCGATCTCGTGGCCCATCACCACGGCCATCGCATCCACCGTGCGCGCCACCGGGATCAGCCCGGTGTAGACCGCCATCTTGCCGCCGGGCAGGCAGAACGCGTTGGCCTGCTCGGACTGGATCACGTTGACTTCCCACTCGAAGTCGCGCGAGAAATGCGCCGGCTTCAGCCCGTGCTCTTCGGCCAACGCGGTTTCCACCACGTCCACCTTGGCAATCAGGCGCTGGGCAATTGCGCGCACATCGCGCGAGACCTGCGCGTTGGGATCCACCGGCCGTTCCTGCGCCAGGATCTCCTGGTAGGCCTGCAGCCCGAGGGCTTTTTCCTGGTTGGCGTCCAGCGCACTGTCGATGAGCACGCTTTCACCGGTGTACGGGTCCACCGCGCGGTTGGAGAACCAGTAGAAGGCGGCATAACCGGCGAACGCCAGCAGCACCCACCAGCGGATGTTGCCGAACAGCCCTGGACGCCGGGCGCGGCCTTGTTGCTGGCCGCCGAATGGATCGTTGCGCATGGTGCAGGTTCCTCGCTGGACCGACGCCACCCTGGCCGGCACGGCGACATCTTAGTGGCTGCGGCGGGATTTGACGTGAGTGCCGGGTCGACGCCTTGGACGGTCAGATGCCGCGCACCAGGCGGAACCCGATCCGGGCGCTGGTGGTGTCCGAATCCTGCGACTGCCGCCAGGCCGCGCGGGTCTGTTCGGGGGCATTGGCCCAGTTGCCGCCGCGGATCACCCGCTGCCGGCAGCCCGGGTTGAACCAGGCCGCGCCATCGGCCGGCGCGCGCCGGTAGCTGGCATGCCAGCAATCGGCCACCCACTCGCTGAGGTTGCCGGCCACATCGTGCACGCCCCAGGCAT
>NZ_QAIW01000022.1:0-14725 GCF_003061285.1 Stenotrophomonas sp. HMWF003
GAGGTGGACAACGAGGCGGTCAAGAAGATCCTGCACAACCTGCGCGGCCTGAGCATGGTGGACGCCCGCCGCATCGGCCGGCAGTTGATCTTCGCCGACGGCGCGCTCAGCCAGGACGACCTGCCGCAGCTGGCCCGGCTCAAGTTCGAGCTGCTCAACCGCGCCGGCCACCTGCACTTTGAATACGACACCACCCGCTTTGCCGACGTGGCCGGGGCCAACCGGCTCAAGCGCTGGGTCAACCAGCGCCGCCCGGTGTTCCTCGGCGGCCAGGGCCCGGCCGGGCTGGACCCGCCCAAGGGGATGCTGCTGCTCGGTGTACAGGGCTGTGGCAAGTCGATGCTGGCCAAGGCCACGGCCGCCGGCTTCGGGGTGCCGCTGCTGCGGCTGGACTTCGGCAGCCTGTACGACAAGTACCACGGCGAGACCGAGAAGAACCTGCGCGACGCCCTGGCGTCGGCCGAGCAGCTGGCGCCGTGCGTGCTGTGGATCGACGAGATCGAGAAGGGCCTGGCCAGCGGTGGCGAGGACGGGGGGGTGTCGCGGCGCGTGCTGGGCTACCTGCTGACCTGGCTGGCCGAGCGCAAGGGCGCGGTGTTCATCGTGGCCACCGCCAACCAGGTGCACGAACTGCCGGCCGAACTGCTGCGGAAGGGCCGCTTCGACGAGATCTTCTTCGTCGACCTGCCCGACGCCAACACGCGGGTGGAGCTGCTGCGCCTGCACCTGGGCCGGCGCCAGCTCAATGCCGACGATTTCGCGCTGCCGGCCCTGGCCGCCGCCGCCGACGGCTTCTCCGGCGCGGAGATCGAACAGGCGGTGGTGGCCGGGCTGTACGCCGCCCATGCCGAGGAGCGCGTGCTGGACACCGACCTTCTGATGGCCGAGATCCGCAGCAGCCGGCCGCTGTCGGTGCTGATGGCCGAACAGGTCACCGCACTGCGCGACTGGGCGCGCGGCCGCACCGTAAGCGCCGACGGGTAAACGTTCGCCGCCGCGCCGACGTAGGGCCGACCGTTGGTCGGCTGACGCGCGCCGGCGGTGTCGGTGGCCCTGGGTGGACCAGCCGACCAACGGTCGGCTCTACCGGTTTCTATGCGGGGTGCTGCAGTACTGCTACCCACGCCGGCAGCGTCACCAACGACAGCAGAATGCCGTACCCCACCATCGCCGCGGCCAGCCGCGGGGCCAGCCGGTGCGAGATCGCCAGGGCGGCGGCGGTGATCATGGTCGGCATCGCCGATTCCAGCACGTTCACCTGCAGCATCTGGCCCTGCAGGCCCAGCAGCCACGAGATCGGCACCGCCAGCGCGGGCATCACCAGCAGCTTCAAGACCAGCCCGATGCCCAGCGGGGTGAGTTCCTCGCGCGACAGCCGCAGCCGGATCGACAGGCCCACCGCCAGCATCACCAGCGGCAGCATGGCATCGGCCAGTTGTCCGAGGCCGTTGCCGATCCACGCGGGCGGCTGTTCGGGCATCACCAGCAGCGCGAACAGCAGCGCCCACAGCGGTGGGAACCGTGCGATGCGCGCCAGCACCTGGGCCGCCGTGGGCGGGGTGTCGCCGCTGTAACGGGCAATCACGTACAGGCCGAAGGTGGACAGCAGCAGGAACGTGCCGAACTGGTCGTAGACCACCGCGTAGGGCAAGGCGGCGTCGCCCAGCAGGGCGCGCACCATCGGGTAGCCGATGAAGCTGGAGTTGGCCAGGGTCACGCAGATCAGCAGCACCGCGTGCACGTCGCGGGCAAACCCGCAGAGGCGCGTGGCCAGCGACACCAGCGCCCAACTGGCCAGCATCAGCAGCCAGGGCGTGGCCATCAGCCCGATCAGGCTGGCATCCAGGTGCAGCCGCGGCACGTAGGTGAGCACCGCCGCGGGCAGGCACACATACAACACCACGCGGTTGAGCACCTCGGCGCTGGTGTCGGGCAGCGCACGCAGGCGTGCAAACAGCATGCCCAGGCCAAGCATGGTCAGGATCAGGGCGAACGCATCGAAAGCCATCGCAGCAGCCTAGCCGATGCGCAGGCCGACGCCGCCCCGACCTTGGTCGAAGCGACGTGCCACAGGGCCGGTCCGGGCGGCCGCCGCAGGCGCCGCCCGCGGGCTCAGGGCCAGGCCGGCGGTTGTGCCGCCCAGGCCTGCTGCACCTCGGCCAGGGTGGCGCGCTCGCTGTCGCGCCAGCTGGGCAGCAGGTCGGCGTAGCGCGCCGGACTGCCCCACTGCTGCGGCTCGGTGCGTACCGCCGCGGCGTACCACTGCACGGCCTCGTCTTTGCGCCCCAGGGTCCACAACGCCAGCGCATAGGTGGCCGGCACCCAGGACGGGTTGCCGCGCATGCCGCCCTGGGCCGTGCTCCACTGCGCCAGTGCCGCCTCTACCTCGCCCAGCCGGAACAGGTCCCAGCCGTAGTTCCAGCGCACCGCGCGCCCCGCCGCCGTGGTCGGCGGCGCGCTGCCGCCTGCTTCCGCATACAGGGTGCGGCCCAGCTCCGGACGCCCCTGCGAAAACGCGACGCCGGCCAGCTGCACGGTGGCATCGAGCGCTTTGCGCCCGCGCTCGCGCTGCTTCATGAGCTGGTCCACCAGGTCGCCACTGCCGGCCGGCACCACCACCATCGGAACGGCGGCGGGGTCGGTGTCGAAGTAGAACTCCTGCACTGCAGGCAGCGGCTGCGCCGCCACCCCGAATGTCGTCATTGCGGCCATCAATGCCGCAGCCAAACCAGCCGCCAGCGTCACGCCGGCGCGCCCCTGTCTTGCCACTGCCATGCAAACTCCCCCGGGTTGTCACAACAACCTCCCATCCCGATCCTAACCCCAGCGTGCGCCCGGACGCGAGTGCCCGAGGTCCATTTCGGCGCCACTGTTACAATCCGCGCCTTTCCGGTCGTGTTTGCTGCGGCCGTGCCAGCCGACTTTCCGGGCCAGCCATGACCAGTACCGCCGAACTCACCTCGCCCTCCTCCGCCAACCAGCCCGACGCCGGTGGCCTGGACGCCAGCTATACGCTGGACCACAAGTACACCCGTACCGATGGCCGCATCTACCTGAGCGGGGTGCAGGCGCTGGTGCGTCTGCCGCTGATGCAGCGCCTGCGCGACGAGGCGGCCGGGCTGGACACCGCCGGCTTCATCAGCGGCTACCGCGGCAGCCCGCTGGGCGGCTTCGACCTGGAGCTGTGGCGGGCCCGCCAGCACCTGGAGGCGGCGCGGGTGAAGTTCACCCCCGGCCTCAACGAGGACCTGGGCGCCACCATGGTCTGGGGCACCCAGCAGACCAACCTGTTCCCGGGCGCCAAGGTCCAGGGCGTGTATGGCATGTGGTACGGCAAGGGTCCCGGCGTGGACCGCTGCGGCGACGTGTTCAAGCATGCCAACGCGGCCGGCACCTCGGTGCACGGCGGCGTGCTGGCGCTGGCCGCCGACGACCATGCCTGCCGCAGCTCGACCCTGCCGCATGGCAGCGAGGACGAGTTCGTCAGCGCGATGATGCCGGTGCTGAATCCGGCCGGGGTGCAGGACATCCTGGACATGGGCCTGCTCGGCTGGGCGATGAGCCGCTATACCGGGCGCTGGATCGGCTTCAAGACCATTGCAGAGACCGTGGAATCCTCGGCTTCGGTGCAGGTGGATCCGTTCGCGCGGAAGATCCTGCTGCCCGAGGACTTCGAGATGCCGGCCGGTGGCCTCAACATCCGCTGGCCGGATCCGCCGCTGGACCAGGAAATGCGCCTGCACCGGTATGCGGTTGCGGCCGCGCAGGCCTTCGCCCGTGCCAACAGCATCGACCGGGTGGTGATGGATTCGCCGCGCGCGCGGCTGGGCATCGTCACCACCGGCAAGAGCTACCTGGACGTGCTGCAGGCGCTGGAATACCTGGGGCTGGACGAGCAGGCCTGTGCAGACATCGGCATCCGCGTGTACAAGGTCGGCATGACCTGGCCGCTGGAGCCGGTGGGCATCGCGCGCTTCGCGCAGGGCCTGGAAGACATCGTGGTGGTGGAGGAAAAGCGTGCCTTCATCGAGCGCCAGATGAAGGAGCAGTTCTACAACTGGCCGGCCAGCGCCGGTCCGCGCCCGTCGATCGTGGGCAAGTATGACGAGGCCGGCACCTGGATCCTGCCGTCCACCAACGAGCTGACCCCGGCCACCATCGCCGGCGTGATCGGCCGCCGCATCCAGCGCTTCTTCACCAATGAATCCATCGAACAGCGCCTGCGCTGGATGGATGAAAAGGAAGCCGAGCTGGCCCTGCCGCGCGCCAGCTTCCCGCGCGTGCCGCACTACTGCTCCGGCTGCCCGCACAACACCTCTACCCGCGTGCCGGAAGGCTCGCGCGCGCTGGGCGGGATCGGGTGCCATTACATGGTCACCTGGATGGACCGCAGCACCGACACCTTCACCCACATGGGCGGCGAAGGCGTCACCTGGGCCGGGCAGGCCGCGTTCACCGACACCGAGCACGTGTTCCAGAACCTCGGGGATGGCACCTATTTCCACAGTGGTTCGCTGGCGATCCGCCAGGCCATCGCGGCCGGGGTCAACATCACCTACAAGATTCTCTACAACGACGCGGTGGCGATGACCGGCGGGCAGCCGGTGGACGGCACCCTGAGCGTGCCGCAGATCGCCCACCAGATGCGTGCCGAAGGCGTGCAGACGATCGTGCTGGTGAGCGATGAGATCGGCAAGTGGAACAAGCGCGAGCTGTTCCCCGAGGGCGTGGAGTTCCATGACCGCGCCGAACTGGACGCGGTGCAGAAGCAGCTGCGCGAGGTGAAGGGCACCAGCATCCTGATCTACGAACAGACCTGCGCCACCGAAAAGCGCCGCCGCCGCAAGCGCGGCAAGCTGGTCGACCCGCCCAAGCGGGTGGTGGTCAATTCGCTGGTCTGCGAAGGCTGCGGCGACTGCGGGCAGAAGAGCTTCTGCGTGTCGGTGCTGCCCAAGGAAACCGAATTCGGGCGCAAGCGCGACATCGACCAGTCCAACTGCAACAAGGACTACAGCTGCACCACCGGCTTCTGCCCGAGCTTTGTCACCGTGCACGGCGGCAAGCCGCGCAAGGGCGCGCGCAGTTCGAAGACCGCGCTGCTGGACAACCTGCCGCCGCCGACCTTCCGCACCACGCTGGACCAGCCCTGGAACATCCTGATCACCGGCGTCGGTGGCACCGGCGTGGTCACCATCGGTGCGTTGCTGGGCATGGCCGGGCACCTGGAGGGCAAGGGCGCCAGCGTGCTCGACCAGACCGGGCTGGCCCAGAAGGGCGGCGCGGTGACCACCCATATCCGCATCGCGCGCACGCCCGAAGACATCCACGCGGTGCGCATCGCCGCCGGCGAAGCCGACCTGGTGGTGGGCTGCGACATGGTGGTGGTGAACGACTACTGGGCGCTGTCCAAGGTGCGCGCCGAGCGCTCGCAGGTGGTGCTCAACACCTATGAAGCGATGCCGGGCACCTTCACCACGCGCCCGGACATGCAGTTCCCGGCGGCGGACATCATTGCCGGCATCCGCGTGGCGCTGGGCGGGCGCGAGCCGCTGCTGCTCGATGCCACCCAGCTGGCCACCGCCCTGCTCGGCGATGCGATCGCGTCGAACCTGTTCATCCTGGGCTATGCCTGGCAGCAGGGGCTGGTGCCGATCTCGTTCGAGGCGCTGATGCGTGCGATCGAACTCAACGGCGCGGCCGTGGCGATGAACCAGCAGGCGTTCGCCTGGGGCCGCCTGGCCGCGGTGGACCCGCAGGCCGTGCAGCAGGCCGCTGGCCTGGTCCGCAACGGCCACACCGATGCCGAGCGCACCCCCGGCCCGCTGCATGACCTGCCGCCGGGTGAGTGGGAAGGCAACGAATGGGGCGCCAATGCGGCCCCGCGCGATACCGGCGACGAGCGCGAGCTGCGTGGCCTGCCCGGCCATGGCGTGGGCGAAGAGGTGGCATTCCTGCCGCTGGACGACGAGCGCCTGTCGCGCTCGCTGGACGAGCTGGTCGAGCGCCGCGTGCGCTTCCTCACCGACTACCAGGACAGCGCCTACGCCGCGCGTTACCGCGCGCTGGTGGACAAGGTGCGAGCGGCCGAGTGGGACGCGGTGGGCAGCACAGCACTGACCGAAACCGTGGCGCGCTATTACTTCAAGCTGATGGCCTACAAGGACGAGTACGAAGTGGCGCGGCTGTACACCAGCGGCGAGTTCCAGCGCCGCCTGCAGCAGCAGTTCGAGGGCGATTTCCAGGTGCGCTTCCACCTGGCCCCGCCGCTGTTTGCGAAGAAGGATGAGCAGGGCCGCCTGATCAAGCAGGAGTACGGCCCGTGGATACTCAAGGCGTTCGGCCTGCTGGCCAAGCTGAAGTTCCTGCGCGGCGGCACCTTCGACGTGTTCGGCCGCACCGCCGAACGCCGGGGCGAGCGCCAGCTGATCGCCGACTACGAACAGACCGTGGCGCTGCTGCTGGACGGCCTGCGCGATGACCGCGTGGCGCTGGCGGTGGAGATCGCCAGCATCCCCGAACACATCCGCGGCTACGGGCACGTCAAGGAAGCGCACCTGCACAAGGCCAAGGCCCGCGAAGCCACGCTGCTGGCGCAATGGAAGAACCCGCGCGCCCTGCATATCGTGCAGGTGGCATGAGGTAAGCGAACGCTGGCGCTTCTTAAATGTCAGCGTTCGTTGACTAGATTCCAAAAGTAAGCGTTCGCTTACTTTTGGATGTAAGGAGGCTATTGAAAGCCCTGTCGTGATTCAAATGTTGACGTACGACGACACTTGCCCCCATGTCAGCACACGCTTACATTTGGGGCATGACCGTCCTCAAGACTCCCGCCGACCTGGGCCATGTGATCCGGAACCGTCGTAAGGCACTGGGCTGGGACCAGGCACGCCTGGCCTACGAGACCGGCGTCAGCCGGCAGTGGGTCATCGACATCGAGAAAGGCAAACCGCGCGCGGAACTGCAGCTGGTGTTGCGGGTGATGAATGTGCTGGGGGTTCCGCTCACTGCGGCGCTGCCCGCGCCGTCGCCGGCCGTCGCCGACCTTCCCCGCGTGGACATCAACGCGATCGTGGAACGCCACCGCCTGCCGCAGCAGGGTCGTCCGCGCGCACCGGGAAAGCCGGGCACCCTGTCGTACGCAGAGATCCTGGAGCAGGCCCGGCGAGAATTGCCGCCGTCGGGCACGACCACACCGCCGTCGGTACATGAGCTGCACGTCGACTACCCGGCCACGCCCAAGAAGGGGACGTGATGCTGCACGTACTCATGCAAGGCAGGCCCATGGGTCTGTTGCACATGGACGACCACGGCAACCCGCACTTCGTCTACGACCGCCAATGGCTGGCGTCAGCCGATGCGTTTCCCCTTTTGATCAGCCTTCCACTGAATCGCCCGACCCACTCGTCGGCAACGGTAGGCGCGGTGATCTGGGGCTTGCTGCCCGACAACGACACCATCTTGCAGGGCTGGGGGTCGCGCTTCCATGTGTCACCCCGCAACCCGGTGGCCCTGCTGGCCCATGTGGGCGAAGACTGCGCAGGGGCCGTGCAGTTCGTGACCCCCGAGCGCCTGCCCCACGTGCTGTCGGGTGCGGCCGACGGCATTGAGCGATTGAGCAGCGCGGACGTGGCCGCCCGCCTTTCCCAAGTCCGCCGCGACGTCGGCAGTGGGCGCTGGCTGGGGGACATCGGGCAGTTCAGCCTGGCCGGTGCGCAGGCCAAAATCGCGCTGCTGCGTCTGGATGATGGCTGGGCGGTTCCCAGTGGCCGCATCCCCACCACCCACATCCTCAAACCGCCGGGCACCGACTACACCGGGTTCGTCGAGAACGAGATGTTCTGCCTGCGCCTCGCGCGTGCCATGGGCCTGCCCACGGCGGCGTCGGAGCAGTGGGATCTGGCCGGTGAAACGGCCATCTGCGTGGAACGCTATGACCGTCTGCAGACCGATGCCGGCTGGGTCCGCGTGCACCAGGAAGATTTCTGTCAGGCGCTGGGGGTGATGCCGCAGATCAAGTACCAGAACGAAGGGGGCCCGGGAGCGGCAGACCTCGCCGGCGTACTGTGGGCGCACGCCAGCCAGCCCCGTCGCGACGTGGAACTGTTCTTCAATGCGCTGGTCTTCAACTACCTGATCGGTGGAACCGACGCCCACGCCAAGAACTACTCACTGCTGCTGGGCAGTGGCGGTGAGATCCGACTGGCGCCGTTGTATGACATCTCCAGTGCGCTTCCCTATCCGCAACTGCAGAAGCGCAAGATCAAACTGGCGATGAAGATGGGCAGCCACTACAAGTGGTGGGATATCCGTCTCGGCGATTGGCGTGCGACGGCAGAGGCCATGCGGCTGGATTCCGATGCCGCCATGAAGTCATTGGCCAGCATGTGCCTGCAGCTGCCCGACGTGGCCTCACAGCAACGCCAGTTGCTGCAGCAGGAGGGTATCGACCACCCCGTGCTGGAAACGCTGGTGCATGAAATCGAGCGCAGTTGCGAACGCTGCCTTCGACAGTTCAGCACCACCGCCTGATCACCCCCGCCGCCACACCCGCAGCCGGTTGTTGGCCGGCATCGCCACATCCTCCACCAGCCGTAGCCCCTGCGCAGCCGCCAGCGCGTCCACCGCCTCCGCATCGCGGATACCCGAGTCGGGATCGCGCGCCTTCAACCACGCATCGAACTGGCGGTTGCTCTCACTGCTGAACGCTCCGTGGTAGTTGAACGGCCCGTAGATGCACAGCAGCGCGTTGTCCGCCATCACCGCCGGCAACCCGGCGAACAACGCCTGCACGTGCGCCCAACTCATGATGTGCAGGGTGTTGGCACTGAACACCGCATCGAAGCCCAGCGGCGCCGCCGGCAGCGGGGCCAGGCCGGGGCGCGGCGACAGCACCACCTGCAGCGGCCAGGGTGCGGGTGCATTGGGCAGGGCCGCCTCGGCAAGACGCTCGGCAATGCCCGCCAGGTAATCCGGGTGGTCGCTGGCCTGCCACTGCAGGTGCGGCAGCCGTGCGGCGAAGTACGCCGCGTGCTGCCCGGTGCCGCTGCCAATCTCCAGTACGCGCGTGCGGTCGTGCAGGTGCCGCTGCAGCACCGCCAGGATCGGCTCACGGTTGCGTTCGCAGGCCTCGGACCACCGTTGCTGGCTCATGCAGTGCTCAAGATGAATTGGACAAGACACATCCAACCATGACCGCAGTCACTTGTGCCACTGCCGCGCGCCACCGAAAGTCGAGGACTTGTCCACTGTCGCCGGCCCCTCGCCCGCGACCGTACCCGGGGAATCGCAAGCTGTGCAACGCCGTGAGTTTCTGACGCTGTCTGGAATGGGCCTGGCTGGCCTGATGCTGCCGCACTCCCGCCTGATCGCCGCCGAGCAGCTGCTTGAGCCGGGCGACGTGGCCCGCAAGAAGGCCTTGGCCGAGGCGGCACTGGGGACCGCCAAACGGTTGGGGGCCAGCTACTGCGACGTGCGCATCGGGCGCTACCTCAACCAGGCGGTGATCACCCGCGAGGCGCAGGTGCAGAACATCACCAACCGCGAATCGTCGGGCATCGGCATCCGGGTGATCGTCAACGGTGCCTGGGGGTTTGCCGCCACGCACCAGCAGACGCCGGCAGCGGTGAAGGCCGCGGTCGAACAGGCGGCGGCCATCGCCCGGGCCAACGCCAGCGTCCAGACCCGTCCGGTCCAGCTGGCGCCGGTGCAGGGCGTGGGCGAGGTGAGCTGGAAAACGCCGCTGCGCAAGAACGCGATGGCCGTGCCGATCCAGGACAAGGTGGACCTGCTGCTGAGCCTGAACGCCGCCGCGCTCAACGCCGGCGCCAACTTCATCAACTCCACCCTGTTCCTGGTCAACGAACAGAAGTACTTCGCCTCCAGCGACGGCTCCTTCATCGACCAGGACGTACACCGCATCTGGCTGCCGTTCACCGCGACCGCGATCGACAAGAGTAGCGGCAAGTTCCGCACGCGCGCCGGGTTGTCCTCGCCGATGGGCATGGGCTACGAATTCCTCGACGGCGACGCCAGCGGCAAGATCGCCCTGCCCGGCGGCATCACCGCCTACCGTGATTCCTACGACCCGGTGGAAGATGCCATCGCCGCGGCGCGACATGCGCGCGAGAAGCTCAAGGCCCCGTCGGTCAAGCCGGGCAAGTACGACCTGGTGCTGGACCCGTCCAACCTGTTCCTGACCATCCACGAGAATGTCGGCCACCCGCTGGAGCTGGACCGCGTGCTGGGCTACGAGGCCAACTACGCCGGCACCAGCTTTGCCACCCTGGACAAGCGCGACGCCGGCTACCGCTGGGGCAGCGAGCGGGTCAACTTCTTCGCCGACAAGACCGCCCCCGGCAGCCTGGGTGCGGTGGGCTACGACGATGAGGGGGTCAAGACCAGGCGCTGGGATCTGGTCAAGGACGGCATCCTGGTCAACTACCAGGCCACCCGCGACGAGGTGCACCTGCTGGGCGAGACCGAATCGCACGGCTGCAGCTACGCCGATTCCTGGTCAAGCGTGCAGTTCCAGCGCATGGCCAACGTCTCGCTGGCCCCGGGCAAGACCCCGCTGAGCGTGGCCGACATGATCAAGGACGTGGAGAACGGCATCTACATCCACGGCCGCGGCTCGTACTCCATCGACCAGCAGCGCTTCAACGCGCAGTTCGGCGGCCAGCTGTACTACCAGATCAAGAACGGCCAGATCACCGGCATGGTCGAAGACGCGGCCTACCAGATCCGCACGCCGGAATTCTGGAATGCCTGCAGCGCCATCTGCGACGAACGCGACTTCCGCTTCGGCGGCTCGTTCTTCGATGGCAAGGGCCAGCCCGGCCAGGTGTCGGCGGTGTCGCACGGCTCGTCGACCACGCGCTTCGATGGCATCAACATCATCAACACCGCGCGCAGCCTGGGATGAGCATGCCCTGCCCACCGTGCATTTCGTCATTTGACGCCCCCTTCCGATGGCCGCAAGAATCGGGGCCACCGCCCCGGCGGTCGCTGTGATGTCGCCGTTTCCCTGCCACCCCCACACCGACGTGGAGAGCTGCCTTGCAAAGACGTGACTTCCTTGCCCTGACCGGGCTTACCGCTGGCGGACTGATCGTGCCGTCATTCTTCGGCAAGGTGATCGCCGCCGAGCAGCTGCACAGCACGCTGGACCTGGGGCTGAAGAAGCGCCTGGCCGACGCCGCGCTGGCCGCTGCCCGCCAGGCCGGCGCCACCTACTGCGACGTGCGCATCGGGCGCTACCTGCGCCAGTTCGTGATCACCCGCGAAGACAAGGTGCAGAACGTGGTCAACACCGAATCGACCGGTGTGGGCATCCGCGTGATCGTCAACGGCGCCTGGGGCTTTGCCGCCACCAACCAGCTGGGCACCGCCGACGTGGCGCGCGCCGCACAGCAGGCGGCGGCCATCGCCAAGGCCAATTCGGGCGTGCAGACCGCGCCGGTGCAGCTGGCCGCCGCGCCGGGCGTGGGTGAAGTGAGCTGGAAGACGCCCATCCGCAAGAACGCGATGGACGTGCCGATCAAGGAGAAGGTGGACCTGCTGCTGGACGTCAACGCCGCCGCGTTGGCCGCCGGTGCCAGCTTCGTCAACTCGATGCTGTTCCTGGTGAACGAGCAGAAGTACTTCGCCTCCACCGATGGCTCCTACATCGACCAGGACGTGCACCGCATCTGGGCCCCGATGACCATCACCGCCATCGACAAGGCCAGCGGCAAGTTCCGCACCCGCGAGGGCCTGTCCGCGCCGATGGGCATGGGCTACGAGTATCTCGATGGCGCCGCCGCCGGCAAGGTGCTCACCCCCAACGGGGTGGTCAACTACAGCTCGTCCTACGACATGAAGGAAGACGCCATCGCTGCGGCCAAGCAGGCGCAGGAGAAGCTGAAGGCGCCGTCGGTCAAACCGGGCAAGTACGACCTGGTGCTGGACCCCTCGCACACCTGGCTGACCATCCATGAATCGGTCGGCCATCCGCTGGAACTGGACCGCGTGCTTGGCTACGAAGCCAACTACGCCGGCACCAGCTTCGCCACCCTGGACAAGCGCGAACAGCACTTCCAGTACGGTAGCGACAAGGTCAACATCTTCGCCGACAAGACCCAGCCGGGCAGCCTCGGCGCGGTGGCCTACGACGACGAAGGCGTCAAGACCAAGCGCTGGGACCTGATCAGCGACGGCAAGCTGGTGGACTACCAGACCATCCGCGACCAGGCCCACATCCTGGGCAAGACCGCCTCGGACGGTTGCTGCTATGCCGATTCCTGGTCCAGCGTGCAGTTCCAGCGCATGGCCAACGTGTCGATGGCGCCGGGCAAGACGCCGCTGAGCGTGGCCGACCTGGTCAAGGACGTGGAAAACGGCATCTACATCATCGGTGACGGCTCCTTCTCCATCGATCAGCAGCGCTACAACGCGCAGTTCGGTGGCCAGCTGTTCTACGAGATCAAGAACGGCAAGATCACCCGCATGCTCGAAGACGTGGCCTACCAGATCCGCACGCCGGAATTCTGGAACGCCTGCAGCGCCGTGGCCGACGAACGCGACTACCGCCTGGGCGGTTCGTTCTTCGACGGCAAGGGCCAGCCGGGCCAGGTCTCGGCGGTCTCGCACGGGTCGTCCACCGCGCGCTTCAACGGCATCAACGTCATCAACACCGCGCGCAGCCTCGGCTGACCGGTCAGGAGCCTACGAATCATGAGTATCTTCACCGAAGCACAAGCCAAGGCCATCCTCGACAAGGTCATCGCGCTGTCCAAGGCCGATGAATGCACCGCCGCGCTGGCCGGCTCGATCAACGGCAACATCCGTTTCGCGCTGAACAACGTGTCCACCAGCGGCATCGTGGACAACACCGAACTGGCCGTCACCGTTGCCTTTGGCAAGCGCGTGGGCACCGCCTCGATCAACGAGTTCGACGATGCCGCGCTGGAACGCGTGGTGCGCCGCGCCGAAGACCTGGCCCGCCTGGCCCCGGAAAACCCGGAGTTCATGCCGGCCATCGGCAAGCAGACCTACACCCCCAGCCCCACCTTCAGCGCGTCCACCGCCGCCATCGACCCGGCGTTCCGCGCCAAGGTCGCCGCCGACTCGATCGCGCCTTGCCGCGGCAAGGGCCTGATCGCCGCCGGCTTCCTGGAAGACGGCCAGGGCTTCTACGCCACCGCCAACAGCAACGGCAACTTCGGTTACCAGCGCAGCACCAACTTCGATTACACCTGCACCGTGCGCACCGAAGATGGCCGCGGTTCGGGCTGGGTGGGTCGCAACCTCAAGGATGCGGCCGACTTCAAGGCCGACCAGGACATCCAGATCGCGATGCGCAAGGCCACCGAGTCGTCCGAGGCCAAGGCACTGGAGCCGGGCAAGTACACGGTGATCCTGGAGCCGGCCGCTGCTGCGGGCCTGATCAGCTTCATGATGAATTTCTTCAGTGCGCGCTCGGCCGATGAAGGCCGCAGCTTCCTGTCCAAAAAAGGCGGCGGCAACAAGCTGGGCGAGCAGGTCTACGACCCGCGCGTGAACATGCATGCCGACCCGTGGCACCCCGAAGCCCCGGTACTGCCGTGGGATGGCGAAGGCATGCCGCGTGGCAAGCTGCCGATCATCGAGAACGGCAAGGTCGCCAACCTGGAATACACCCGGTTCTGGGCGCAGAAGCAGGGCAAGACCGCCAATGCCACCCCGGGCAACCTGCTGATGAGCGGTGGCGACAAGAGCACCGCCGAGCTGGTGCGCGGCACCCAGAAGGGCATCCTGGTCACCCGTACCTGGTACATCCGCATGGTCGATCCGCAGACCGTGCTGCTGACCGGCCTGACCCGCGACGGCACCTTCTACATCGAGAACGGCCAGATCAAGTACCCGGTGAAGAATTTCCGCTTCAACGAATCGCCGGTGATCATGCTCAACAACATCGAAGAGCTGGGCAAGCCGGTGCGCGTGGCCGGTGACGAGTCGAACTTCGTGATGATGATTCCGCCGATGAAGCTGCGCGATTTCACCTTCACCTCGTTGTCCGACGCGGTCTGATGCACGGATGAACCGCGCGCAGTTCCTGCGCCTGCTGCTGGGCAGCGCCGCATTCGCGGCGTTGCCCTCACCGGCGCGCGCCCAGGCCGGACGCTACGACTTCTGGTTCACCCGCCTCAAGTACGACTCCGGCGACTGGGACGTGGATGCGCGCATGCCGTCCAACGTGATCACCTCGCTGATCGACTACACCTCCCTGCGCGTGGACCCGACCGAGCATGTCATCGCCCTGTCCGACCCGCGCATGCTGGAAGCGCCGTTCTGCTACCTGGCCGGGCACAAGCTGGTGGAGTTCAATGCCGCCGAACGGCAGAACTTCGTGCGCTATGTGCGCAACGGGGGCTTCGTGTTCGTGGATGACTGCAACCACGACATCGACGGCCTGTTTGCGAAATCGTTCGAGGCGCAGATGGCCAGGCTGTTCGGCCCCAAGGCGCTGAACAAGCTGCCCAACAACCATGCGCTGTACCGCAGCTTCTTCCGCTTCCCCGACGGGCCACCCGCCACCGGCTTCGAGCTCAATGGCTGGGGCGATGACCTGGTGCATGACTACCTCAAGGGCATCGAGGTGGATGGCCGGCTGGGCCTGCTCTACAGCAACAAGGATTACGGTTGCGAGTGGGACTACGACTGGCGCAACAAGCGGTTCCTGGCCGAAGACAACACCCGTTTCGCGGTC
>NZ_QAIW01000002.1:0-28726 GCF_003061285.1 Stenotrophomonas sp. HMWF003
ACGTCTACCCGCGCGACAGCCATCGCTGCACCTTGATCGGCAGGCGTTCGAGCACTTCCGGCGGCAGCGGGCGGTTGGGTTCGATGTCTTCCGGCTGCGGCACTTCGGGCATCTTGTGCTGGTGCTCGGCGCCCTGTTCGGCCTGCTGGAACGAGGCCGCGCAGAAGAAGATCACCTTGCCGTGCTGGATCGCGGTAACCCGGCGCACCGAAAAACTGCCGCCGTCGCGGGTGCGGTCCACGTCGTAGACGATGGGGTGGTCGATGTTGCCTGCGCGCAGGAAGTAGGCGTGCAGCGAATGCACGTGGCGACCGTTGTCCACGGTGGCCTGCGCGGCCGACAGTGCCTGGCCCAGCACCTGCCCGCCAAACACGTACTTGGTCCCGATGTCGCGGCTCTGGCCGCGGAACAGGTTGTCTTCCAGGCGCTCGAGCGTGAGCAGATCGATCAGCTCGGAAACGACGGGTTCGTGCGTGTCGGACAAGGGAAGCAACCTGCAGGGGGCAAGCCCGAATTATAAGGTAGTGCCGGCCGCTGGCCGGTAACCAGGCGAAGAACGATCGAAGCAGTCCGGGGTGGCCGGCCAGCGGCCGGCACTACCGGGTTGGGGCCTTCGAAGCAGTCCGGGGTTGCCGGCCAGCGGCCGGCACTACCGGGTCAAGAAGCAGTGCGGGGTTGCCGGCCAGCGGCCGGCACCACCGGGTTGGGGCCTTCGAAGCAGTGCGGGGTTGCCGGCCAGCGGCCGGCACCACCGGTCAGGCCTTGCCGAGTCGGGCTGCCAGCTGCTGCAGCGCCTGCTGGGCGTCCGGGGCGTACCAGGCCTCGACGAAGCGGTCGAGCTGGATCAGGTCGGCGTGCAGCGCCTCGTGCAGGTCGGCGCGGGCAATGGCGCGGGTCAGCAGCATCGGCTGGCGGGGCAGCTTGAGCAGGCGCTGCAGCCACGCCACGGCGCGCGGCACCACCTGGGTGGCATCGGCCAGTTCGTCCACCAGCCCGATCTCCAGTGCACGCCCGGCTGGCACCATTTCACCGCCCACCAGCAACTGGGTGGCGCGGTGATGGCCGACCACGCGGCGCATCAGGCGCTGGATGCCTTCCGGCGCCACCAGCCCCACCTGGACCTCGTTCAGGCCGATCACCGTCGGCTGGGCCGGGTCCGGGCTGCGCGCCAGCACCCGGTAATCGCAGCACAGCGCCAGCACGCAGCCGCCGGCCGGGGCATGCCCGGTCAGCGCGGCCACCACCGGCACCCGGCATTCGGCCAGGGTGCGCACCGCGCCGAAGAAGGCCTGCCAGCTGTCGAGCAGCTTGTGCTTGTCCTCGCCATGGCCGAGCAGGTGCGGCACGTCCATGCCGGCGCTGAAGATGCGCTCGCTGCCCGACAGCACGATGCCGTGCGCGTCATCGGCCATGGCCTGGTTGATCGCGTGGATCAGGTGGCGGCACAACTCGGTGTCCAGCGCGTTGACCGGCGGGCGCGCCAGCCGCAGTTCGCGGATGGGGCCATGGTTGATCACCTCGATAAGCGTCGTCATGCTGCGATCTCGTTGCGGACAGGGAACTGAGGCGATGATAACCAAACCATTCGCGTGCGTATTGTTGAGCCTGTGTGCGCTCGCAACATCGGCCGCCGCCGCCGAGCCGGCCTGCGTGTCGGTGCGCGAGGGCTGGGTGCGGCTGCCGCCGGGGGCGATGCCGATGGCGGCCGGCTACGGGACGATCCGCAACGACTGCCGCAGCGCGGTGGTGGTGATTGGCGCCGGCAGCAAGGCGTTCGGAGACGTGTCGTTACATGAAACGACGCTGGTGGAGGGCATCAGCCGCATGCGCGAAGTGGAGCGGCTGCCGATCGCGGCCGGCGCCACGGTCGAGCTGAAACCCGGTGGCCTGCACCTGATGCTGATGCAACCGGAAGTGGCCTTGAAGGAGGGCGCCGCGTTGCCGCTGCGGCTCAGCCTTGACGATGGGCGCAAGGTGGACGGTACCTTGCAGGTACGCAAAGCGGTGCCGTGAGGCGGGCATGGGATGCTCCAGAGGCCCGATTGACCGGCGTTACGACCAGTCGAAGGTAAACAACACCGTCCGAGTGCGCGGCGCATAGAACATCAGGATCGCGTCGGCGCCACTGGCGCACCAGTTGTAGGACGCGACATCGGCGACGTGGAAGAACGGCTCGCCGTCGCGCGTGATGCGGATGCCGTCGTCGGGAAGGTGCGTGCTGTCGTTGCGGAAGTGCAGGCTGCCGCGCTGGGTGGTGCCGGCCAGGTCTTCGATCTGGAATGCCGACGGGATCGTGCTGTAGTCGGTCCAGTTGCCGTGCCAGAACGGTCCGCCCAGGTTGTCCAGGTAGGCCTGCTGCTGCGGCGCTTCGTCTTCGTCATCGACGTCTACGCCGCTGACCAGCATGCCGTGCTGCTGGAAATACGCACGGGCCGCGGCATGGCTGTCCTGCATTTCCGCGGCGTGCTCACGCAGGTCCTCATCGACTGGCAGTACATCGCTGTTCTGCGGCGCGCGCTGGAAATAGCCTTCGTTGCCGAGGAAGCGCAGCCGGTTGTCGGCCTGCAGTTCGAAGGCCAGCCAGTTGCTGCTGGTGAATGCGTTGTGGTGCGCCTCGGTGCCATCGCCCAGGCAGCCTTCGTACGGTTCGATCGGGCACAGCAGCGTGACCACGCTCCCGGCCAGTTCCGGCCGCAGCAGGCCCAGGTCGATGGCGATCAATGGCAGCAGATGGTCGGCCAGCCAGGGCTGGTCGGGGGCGAACACATCGACGGGAAACGGCGTGAGCCCCGGCTGCAACACGCGGACATCGGTCTGGTGAAACATGGCGATCCTTTGCATACAACGCGGTAATGGCGCCTAGGAAATCCCGGTGGTGCCGGCCGCTGGCCGGCAACCACGCACATCCATCCGGGGTCTTGAGGTTGCCGGCCAGCGGCCGGCACTACCTTCAGGTGGACGCGGTGCGGATCGCGTCCGGCAGCGGTGCGCTCTTGCCGGTCTGCGTGTCCATCCAGACCACCACCACGTTGCCGTCCGAATACAGCCTGGCGTCGTCCTTCTGGTCCACGATGCGATGGCCGATGGTGACGCTGCTGTTGCCGAGGCGTTCCACGAACAGCTCCACCACGATGTCGTTGGGCCACACGATCGGCAGGCGGTAATTGACGTTGGTGGCCGCCACCACCGGGGCGATGCGGTCGGTCATCGACACGCCGTCCACGCCCAGCATCCAGCGCACGCGCGCCTCTTCCAGGTAGGAGATGTACTTGGCGTTGTTGACGTGGCCCATGCTGTCCATGTCGCGCCAGCGCACGCTGATCGGTACGCGGGCCAGGATCTTGTGTTCGCTGCTCATCAGGCGTCCTTCTTCTTCTTGCTGGCGGTGCTGGTCTTGCTGGCCTTGCCGGTGCTCTTGGCCGCGGCGGCCTTCTTGGCCGGCTTCTCCGGCTTGGCCTTGCGGGGCGGGCGCGCATCGGGCTTGTTGGCCGTCGCGGCGGGCTGCTGCGGGCGGGCGCTGATCGAAGGCAGCATCTTGGCCAGGAACTGGCCGGTGTACGAGGTCGGGCAGGCCGCCACGTCTTCCGGCGTACCGGTGACCAGGATGGTGCCACCGCGGTGGCCGCCTTCCGGCCCCAGATCGACGATCCAGTCGGCGGTCTTGATCACGTCCAGGTTGTGCTCGATCACCACCACCGTGTTGCCTTCGTCGCGCAGCTTGTGCAGCACGCCGAGCAGCGCCTCGATGTCGTGGAAATGCAGGCCGGTGGTCGGCTCATCCAGGATGTACAGGGTGCGGCCGGTATCGCGCCGCGACAGTTCCTTGGACAGCTTCACGCGCTGCGCCTCGCCACCGGACAGCGTGGTCGCGCTCTGGCCCAGCTTGATGTAGCTCAGGCCCACGTCGACCAGCGTTTCCAGCTTGCGCGCGATGCTCGGCACCGGCTCGAACAGCTTCAGTGCATCTTCGACGGTCATCTGCAGCACGTCGTTGATGTTGAAGCCCTTGTACAGGATCTCCAGCGTTTCGCGGTTGTAGCGCTTGCCATGGCACACATCGCAGGGCACGTACACGTCCGGCAGGAAGTGCATTTCCACCTTGATCAGGCCATCGCCCTGGCACGCTTCGCAGCGGCCACCACGCACGTTGAAGCTGAAACGCCCCGGCGAATAGCCGCGCGCACGCGCTTCGGGCACCTGTGCGTACAGTTCGCGCAGTGGCGTGAACAGGCCGGTGTAGGTGGCCGGGTTCGAGCGCGGGGTGCGGCCGATCGGCGACTGGTCGATGTCCACCACCTTGTCGAACAGGTCCAGGCCTTCGACCTCCTTGTACGGCGCGATCGCGTGCGAGGAGCCGTTGATCTCGTTGGCAGCCAGCGAGAACAGGGTGTCGTTGATCAGGGTCGACTTGCCCGAGCCGGACACGCCGGTGATGCAGGTCAGCAGGCCCGACGGAATGTCCAGGTCCACGCCCTTGAGGTTGTTGCCGCTGGCACCGCGCAGGTGCAGCGTCATCTTCGGGTTGGGCTTGTGCCGGCGCGCGGGAATCTCGATGGCGCGCTTGCCCGACAGGTACTGCCCGGTGAGCGAACGCGGCGCGTCCAGGATGTCCTGCAGGGTGCCCTGGCCGACGATCTCGCCGCCATGCACGCCCGCGCCCGGCCCGATGTCCAGCACGTAGTCGGCCAGGCGGATGGCGTCTTCGTCGTGCTCGACCACGATCACCGTATTGCCCAGGTCACGCAGGCGGGTGAGGGTGCCGAGCAGGCGTTCGTTGTCGCGCTGGTGCAGGCCGATGGACGGCTCATCGAGCACATACATCACGCCGACCAGGCCGGCGCCGATCTGGCTGGCCAGGCGGATGCGCTGGGCCTCGCCGCCGGACAGGGTGTCGGCCTTGCGCTCCAGGGTGAGGTAATCCAGGCCCACGTCGACCAGGAAGCCCAGGCGTTCGCCGATCTCCTTGACGATCTTGCCGGCGATCTCGCCGCGCCAGCCGGGCAGGGTCATGCCGCTGAAGAACTTCAGCGCTTCGTCGATCGGCAGCACCACCAGTTCCGGCAGCGCACGGTCGGCCACGAACACGTTGCGCGCGGCCTTGTTCAGGCGCTGGCCCTGGCATTCGGGGCAGTTGCGCTCGCTGATGTACTTGGCCAGTTCCTCGCGCACCGCCGCCGATTCGGTTTCCTTGTAGCGGCGTTCCAGGTTCGGAATGATGCCCTCGAAGCGGTGCTTGCGCTGGGTGCGGCCACCGGCTTCGGTGAAGTAGGTGAAGGTGATGGTCTCTTCGCCGCTGCCGTACAGCACGGCCTGGCGCACGTCCTCGGGCAGGGTCTGCCAGGCCGCGTCGGTGTCGAACTTGTAGTGCTTGGCCAGCGAGGCGATCAGCTGGAAGTAGTACGCATTGCGGCGGTCCCAGCCGCGCACGGCACCGGCCGACAGCGACAGCTCCGGGTGCACCACCACGCGGGAGGGGTCGAAGAACTCGGCCATGCCCAGCCCGTCGCAGCCCGGGCAGGCGCCCACTGGCGAGTTGAACGAGAACAGGCGCGGTTCCAGCTCCGGCAGCGAGTAGTCGCAGACCGGGCAGCTGTACTTGGACGAGAACAGATGCGCGGGCGCGTCCTCCACATCCAGCGACTGCACCGAAACCATGCCGTCGCCCAGCTTCAGGGCGGTTTCAAAGCTCTCGGCCAGGCGCTGCTTGATGTCCTCGCGCGGGCGGAAGCGGTCGATCACCGCCTCGATGGTGTGCTTCTGGCGCAGCGCCAGCGGCGGTACCGCGTCGATTTCATGCAGGACGCCGTCCACGCGCACGCGCACGAAACCCTGCGCGCGCAGCTGGTCGAACACCTGGGCGTGCTCGCCCTTGCGCTCGCGGATCACCGGGGCCAGCAGCATGTAGCGCTGCTCGGCGTCCAGGCTGAGCACGTGGTCGACCATCTGGCTGACCGTCTGGGCTTCCAGCGGGTAGCCGTGGTCGGGGCAGCGCGGGCTGCCGACGCGGGCGTACAGCAGGCGCAGGTAGTCGTAGATCTCGGTGATGGTGCCCACGGTGGAACGCGGGTTGTGCGAGGTCGACTTCTGCTCGATCGAGATCGCCGGGGACAGGCCCTCGATGTGGTCCAGGTCCGGCTTTTCCATCACGCTCAGGAACTGCCGGGCGTACGCCGACAGCGATTCCACGTAGCGGCGCTGGCCTTCAGCGTAGATGGTGTCGAACGCCAACGAGGACTTGCCCGAGCCGGACAGGCCGGTGATGACAATCAGCTTGTCGCGGGGCAGGTCGAGATCGATGTTCTTGAGGTTGTGCGTCCGCGCGCCGCGGATGCGGATGAAATCCATCGCCATGGGGGATCCGTTGTGGGGCTCTGGCCCGGAGGGCCGGCAAGCGGGTGGGGCAAGCGGAGACGGCAATCGGTCAGCCTACCGAGCTTGGGATTTGGGGGCAATCGCGCACATTGCCAGCCCCGGGTCTCACCGCCTGAGACCTGCCGGGGCGTTACCTGAACAGGATTCAGCCCCAGACAGGGCAAGGGCGGGGGTGACTTGACCCGACCCACTACCAGTCATTAAAATCCCGCTTCTGTCTGCCCTCGATGGCGGCAGTCCATAGACCACAATAACTACAGAGGAAGTCTGGTCATGTACGCAGTACTGGTAACCGGCGGTAAGCAATACCGCGTGGCGCAGGGCGAAACGCTCCGCGTCGAAAAACTCGAAGCCGACGTCGGCAACGAGATCACGTTCGACACCATCCTGATGCTGGGTGACAGCGACGGCATCAAGCTGGGCGACGCTCTGAGCGGCGCTTCGGTCACTGCCAAGGTCGTGTCCCAGGGTCGTGCTGACAAGGTCCGGATCATCAAGTTCCGTCGCCGCAAGCACCACATGAAGCGCCAGGGTCACCGTCAGTACTACACCGAAATCGAGATCACCGGCATTGCCGGTGGCAGCAAGTAATAAGGAGAACCAGTCATGGCACATAAAAAAGGCGTAGGCTCTTCGCGCAACGGTCGCGACTCCAACCCGAAGTACCTCGGCGTCAAGATCTTCGGTGGCCAGGCCATCGATGCCGGCAACATCATCGTGCGTCAGCGCGGCACCCAGTTCCACCCGGGTAGCGGCGTTGGCCTCGGCCGTGACCACACCCTGTTCGCGCTCGTCGACGGCAAGGTGGAGTTCTCGGTCAAGGGCCCGAAGAAGCGTCGTACCGTCAGCGTCGTCGCCGAAGCCTGATCTTCGCGATACGCAGGCGCCCACGCCTAGCGCGTGGGGCCGCTGACGAAAGCCCCGCTTCGGCGGGGTTTTTGTTTTTTGTTTTTGTTCGAACATGGGTGGGGATCCTTCCCGCCACCGTCCACGGAATGTACCGGGGACGTTAGACTCTGCGGTCGGGTGCATCCGCTGCCCGCCGCCTCCAGTTGGCATCCAGAATCATGAAACTTGTAGACGAAGCAGAAATCCAGGTCACCGCCGGCAATGGCGGCAACGGCTGCGTCGGTTTCCGTCGCGAGAAGTTCATTCCGCTGGGCGGCCCGGACGGTGGCGATGGTGGCAATGGCGGCAACGTCTGGATCCGCGCCGACGCCAACCTGAACACCCTGGTCGACTTCCGCCACGAGCGCATCTTCAAGGCGCAGCGTGGTGAGAACGGCATGGGCCGCCAGGCCTACGGCAAGGGCGGCGAAGACCTGGTCATCACCGTGCCGGTCGGCACCGTGGTCATGAACGTGGCCACCGATGAAGTCATCGGCGACCTGACCCAGCACGACGACCGCCTGCTGGTGGCCAAGGGCGGCCGCGGCGGCCTGGGCAACATGCACTTCAAGAGCTCCACCAACCGTTCGCCGCGCCAGGCGCTGCCGGGCGAAGAGGGTGAAGAGCGCCTGCTCAAGCTGGAGCTGAAGCTGCTGGCCGACGTGGGCCTGCTGGGCTTCCCGAATGCCGGCAAGAGCACGCTGATCCGTGCCGTGTCCGCTGCCACCCCGAAGGTGGCCGATTACCCGTTCACCACGCTGTACCCGAACCTGGGTGTGGTGCGCGTTGAAAATTACCGCAGCTTCGTCATCGCCGACATTCCCGGCCTGATCGAAGGGGCGGCCGATGGTGCCGGCCTGGGCGCGCAGTTCCTGCGCCACCTGCAGCGCACCCGGCTGTTGCTGCACCTGGTGGACATCTCGCCGATGGAAGGTGGCGTGGAAGGTGTGTCGCCGATCGAGCAGGTCCGTGCGATCGAGCGCGAGCTGGAAAAGCACGATCCGGAGCTGCTGGACAAGCCGCGCTGGCTGGTGCTGAACAAGGCCGACCTGATGTTCGAGGACGAGGCCAGGGCCGCGGCCGAGAAGATCGTCGCCGAGCTGGGCTGGACCCAGCCGTGGTACCTGGTCTCGGCGCTGGGCCGTGAAGGCACCTGGCCGATCATGACCAACATCATGGCCTTCTTCGATCGCCAGAAGGAAGACGAGGCGCAAGCGCGCGATGCGTACTGAGCGCCTCCGCGCGCCCCTGAACAACCCGGCTGCGGCCGGGTTTTTCTGTGGTGCGCCCGCGCAGCGCCTAGTAGAGCCGGGCTCTGCCCGGCTGGCGTCCAACGTTCCTGATATCGCCGCGAAGGGCAGCCGGGCAGAGCCCGGCGCTACGGCCCGGCTGGCGTTCGACGTTCCTGATATCGCCGCGAAGTGCAGCCGGGCAGAGCCCGGCGCTACGGCCCGGCTTGCGTCCAGCCGGGCAGAATCTGGCGTTACGGATCTGCGGGCAACAAAAAACCCGGCCGGGGCCGGGTCTTTTTCTGCGGCTGGGTCGAAGCCACGCGTGGCGTGGCTCTACGACACCCGCAGCGCCGTATCAGGCGGCCTTGATGGCCTTGATGCGCGCGGTCAGGCGGCTCTTGTGGCGAGCGGCCTTGTTCTTGTGGATCAGACCACGCGAGCTGAAACGGTCGAGGATCGGCTGGGCAACAGCGAAGGCTGCCTCGGCGCCGGCGGCGTCATTGGCATCCAGAGCCTTGATCACCTTCTTGACAGCGGTGCGCAGCATCGAACGCTGAGCCGTATTGCGCGCGTTGCGCACGACGGTCTGCTTGGCGCGCTTCTTGGCGGACTTGATATTGGCCACAGTGGTGGTTTCCTGAAAAATCGGTGTAATGGGAACAGCAAGCTGGAAAGTATGATGGCTCGAAAAATGTACGTCAAGTCAATTGTCAAGAGGGAACACGGGTGAGTTCACCAAGGATGTTGCGGGGTCTGCTGTCTTTCAGCAGCATGACCATGATTTCGCGGGTGTTGGGGCTGGTTCGCGACCAGGTCATCACCACCACGTTCGGCACCAATGCGGTGACCGATGCCTTCTGGGTGGCCTTCCGGGTGCCCAACTTCCTCCGCCGGCTGTTCGCGGAGGGCTCGTTCGCCACCGCCTTCGTGCCGGTGTTCACGGAAGTGAAGGAAACCCGCCCCCACGCCGAGCTGCGCGAGTTGATGTCGCGGGTGGCCGGCACCCTGGGCGGCGTGTTGATGCTGGTCACCGCGCTGGCGCTGATCTTCGCGCCGCAACTGGCGACCCTGTTCTCCAGCGGGGTGGACACCGACCCGGCCAAGCATGGCCTGCTGGTGGACCTGTTCCGGCTGACCTTCCCGTTCCTGCTGTTCGTGTCGCTGACCGCGCTGGCGGGCGGCGCCCTCAACAGCTTCCAGCGCTTTGCGATGCCGGCGCTGACCCCGGTCATCCTCAACCTGTGCATGATCGCCGGCGCGGTGTGGCTGGCGCCCCGGCTGGGCGGCACCCCGGAGAAGCAGATCCTGGCGCTGGGCTGGGCGGTGCTGGCGGCGGGCCTGCTGCAGCTGCTGTTCCAGCTGCCCTCGCTGAAGGGCATCAACCTGCTGACCCTGCCGCGCTGGGGCTGGCGGCATCCGGGCGTGCGCAAGGTACTCACCCTGATGGTGCCGACCCTGTTCGGCTCCTCGGTGGCCCAGATCAACCTGCTGCTGGATACCGTGATCGCCGCCAAGCTGACCGACGGCTCGCAGTCCTGGCTGTCGCTGGCCGACCGCTTCCTGGAGCTGCCGCTGGGCGTGTTCGGCGTCGCGCTGGGCACGGTGATCCTGCCGGCGCTGGCCCGCCACCACGTCAGCACCGACAAGGCCGGCTTCTCCAGCGCGCTGGACTGGGGCCTGCGCACGACCCTGCTGATTTCGGTGCCGGCCATGCTGGGCCTGGTGCTGCTGGCCGAGCCGCTGATCGCCACGCTGTTCCAGTACAAGGAGTTCACCGCCTTCGACACCCGCATGACCGCGTTGTCGGTGTACGGCCTGAGCTTCGGCCTGCCGGCGTTCGCGCTGCTCAAGGTGGTGCTGCCGGCGTTCTACGCACGCCAGGACACCCGCACCCCGGTCCGCGCCGGTATCGTCGCGCTGGTGGCCAACATGGTCTTCAACTTCCTCCTGCTGGCCGTGCTGTACCAGGTGATGGTGCCGGATGAACTGAAATCGCAGGGCGTGTGGGTCGCGCTGGGCAAGCAGCCGGGCCTGCATCTGGCGCTGGGCATCGCCAGCGCGCTGTCCAGTTACCTGAACCTTGGCCTGCTCTGGTACTGGCTGGGCAAGACCGATGTGTACCAGCGCAAGCCCGGCTGGGCCGGCTACGTGACCCGCCTGGGCCTGGCCTGCGCGGCCATGGTGGCGGTGCTGCTGGCCCTGCTGCACGGCATGTCCGGCTTCACCGAGATGGACAAATGGCACCGGATGGGCAACCTCGCGCTGCTTGTCGGCGGCGGCGGCCTGACCTACCTGGTGGCCCTGGTGGCGATGGGGTTCCGCCCGCGCCACCTGCGCGAGCATTGATCCATGGACACCCCGGCTATACTTCATGGCTATCCCTTGCACTCTATCGGCCCTGGTGGGCCGGATTCCCAGTTGATGAGCAGGTTGTTCAGAAGCATTGAAGGCGGGCCGCTGTTCCCGCACGGAAGCGTGGTCTCCATCGGCGCATTCGACGGCCTGCATCTCGGCCATCGTGCGTTGGTGCGGCATGCGGTGGCGCGTGCGCGCGCGTTGGGCGTGGCCGCCGTGGCGGTGGCGTTCGAACCGTTGCCGCGCGAGTACTTCGCCCAGGGCGAGCCGCCGCCGCGGCTGACCCTGGCCCGCGACAAAGTGGCCATGCTCAACGAACTGGGCGTGGATGCGGTGGGCCTGCTGCGCTTCGATGCGCGCATGGCCGCCATGCAGGCCGAAGACTTCGTCCAGCAGCTGCTGGTGCAGCGCCTGAGTGCGCGGGAAGTCTGGATCGGGCCGGAGTTCTGCTTCGGCAACCGCCGTCGCGGCGACCTGGCGCTGCTGCAGGCCATGGGCGCGGAGCGGGGCTTTGCGGCGGGGGAAATCGAACCGGTGGACCTGCACGGCGAGCGCATTTCCAGCACCCGCATCCGCCAGCTGTTGCGCGAGGGCAACTTCACCCACGCCAACGACCTGCTCGGCCGCCCGTATTCGATCGGGGGCCGGGTGGTGCGCGGGCGCCAGCTGGGCCGTACGCTGGGCTTCCCGACGGCCAACCTGCGCTTCCCCAAGACCCCGGCGCTGTCGGGCATCTACGCCACCTGGGTGCACGGCGTGTTCGACCAGCCGTGGCCGTCGGTGTCCAGCTTCGGCACCCGTCCCACCGTGGACGGCGTGGAGCCGCTGCTGGAAGCGCACCTGTTCGATTTCCAGGGCGACCTGTACGGTCGTCATATTGAAGTGGAATTCGTCGCCAAGCTGCGCGACGAAGAGAAGTTCCAAGATCTGGCCGCGTTGACCGACCAGATGCACCGTGACGCCGAACAGGCGCGTCACATCCTTTCCGAACACAGATTGCGAGCCACTGCGTGAGCCAGGACTACAAAGCCACCCTTCATCTGCCGGCAACCGAATTCCCGATGCGCGGCGACCTGCCCAAGCGCGAGCCGGGCATTCTGTCGCGCTGGGAAGACGAGGGCCTGTACGCCCGCCTGCGCGACAACGCGCAGGGTCGCCCGCTGTTCGTGCTGCACGACGGCCCGCCCTATGCCAACGGCCAGATCCACCTGGGCCATGCGGTCAACAAGATCCTCAAGGACATCATCGTCAAGTCGCGCTACCTGGCCGGCTTCGATGCGCCCTACGTGCCGGGCTGGGATTGCCACGGCCTGCCGATCGAGATCGCGGTCGAGAAGAAGTGGGGCAAGGTCGGGGTCAAGCTGGACGCCGAGCAGTTCCGCCAGAAGTGCCGCGAATTCGCCGAAGAGCAGATCGAGCTGCAGCGCCGCGACTTCAAGCGCCTGGGCGTGATCGGCGATTGGGACAACCCGTACAAGACGCTGAGCTTCGATTTCGAGGCCAATGAAATCCGCGCGCTGTCCAAGGTGTTCGCCAACGGTCACATCGTGCGCGGCGCCAAGCCGGTGCATTGGTGCTTCGACTGCGGCTCGGCGCTGGCGGAAGCGGAAATCGAATACCAGGACAAGACCTCGCCGGCGATCGACGTGGCCTACGCCGCGCGTGATTCCGAGCAGCTGGCCGCGTGCTTCGGCGCGACCCTGCCGGCCGGTGTCGAGGTGGCCGTGCCGATCTGGACCACCACCCCGTGGACGCTGCCGGCCTCGCTGGCGGTGTCGCTCGGTGCGGAAATCGAGTACGTGCTGGCCGAAGGCCCGGCCCACAACGGCGCGCGCCGTTGGCTGGTGCTGGCCGCCGCACTGGCCGAGCGTTCGCTGCAGCGCTACGGCGTGGAAGGCCTGGTCGTGCACGGTCGTGCCACCGGCGCGGCGCTGGAAAACCTGCTGCTGGCCCATCCGTTCTATCCCACCCGCGACATCCCGCTCCTCAACGGCGACCACGTCTCCGATGAAGACGGTACCGGCGCGGTGCACACCGCCCCCGGCCACGGCCAGGAAGACTTCGTGGTCAGCCAGCAGTACGGGCTGATGGAGAAGTACAACGCAGGCCAGATCAACCCGGTCGACGGCCGCGGCGTGTACCTGTCTTCGACCCCGCCGGCTGGCGATGTCGAACTGGCCGGCGTGCACCTGTGGAAGGCGCAGCCGCTGATCGTCGACGCGCTGCGTGCGTCCGGTGCGCTGCTGGCCTTCGTCGAGATCGTGCACAGCTACCCGCACTGCTGGCGCCACAAGACGCCGGTGGTGTTCCGCGCCACCCCGCAGTGGTTCATCTCGATGGACAAGGCCAACCTGCGCAGCGATGCGATGGCCGCCATCGACAACGTCGGCTGGTTCCCGAGCTGGGGCAAGGCCCGCATCGGCGGCATGGTCGAAGGGCGCCCGGACTGGTGCATCAGCCGCCAGCGCACCTGGGGCGTGCCGATCGCGATGTTCACCCACCGCGAAACCGGCGAGCCGCACCCGCGTACCGTTGAACTGATGCAGCAGGTGGCCGACCGCGTGGAGCAGGGCGGCATCGACGTCTGGTATTCGCTGGACAGCGCCGAGCTGCTCGGCGACGACGCCGCGCAGTACGAGAAGGTCACCGACATCCTGGATGTGTGGTTCGATTCCGGCGTGACCCACGAAGGCGTGCTGCTGGCGCGAGGCTTCGGCAAGCCGGCCGACCTGTACCTGGAAGGCTCGGACCAGCACCGCGGCTGGTTCCAGTCCTCGCTGCTGACCGGCGTGGCGATCGACAAGCACGCCCCGTACAAGCAGTGCCTCACCCACGGGTTCACCGTGGATGAGAAGGGCCGCAAGATGTCCAAGTCGCTGGGCAACGGCATCGAGCCGCAGGACATCATGAAGACGTTGGGCGCGGACATCCTGCGCCTGTGGATCGCCTCGGCCGACTACAGCAATGAAATGTCGCTGTCGCAGGAGATCCTCAAGCGCAATGCCGACGCCTACCGGCGCCTGCGCAACACCGCGCGCTTCCTGCTGGGCAACCTGGACGGCTTCGACCCGGCCCAGCATCGGGTGGCACCGGCCGACATGGTCGCGCTGGACCGCTGGATCGTGCATCGCGCCTTCGAGGTGCAGGAGAAGATCAAGGCCGCCTACACCAGCTACACCATGGCCGAGATCGTGCAGCTGCTGCTGAATTTCTGCAGCGTCGACCTGGGCTCGCTGTACCTGGATGTCACCAAGGACCGGCTGTACACCATGCCGGTGGACTCGCGCGGCCGCCGCTCGGCGCAGACCGCGATGTACCACATCGCCGAAGCGTTCACCCGCTGGATCGCCCCGATCCTGAGCTTCACCGCCGACGAGCTGTGGGGCTACCTGCCGGGCGAACGCAAGGACAACGTGCTGTTTGCCACCTGGTACGACGGTCTGGAACCGCTGCCGGCTGACGCGCCGCTCACCGCCGCCGATTTCGACCAGCTGCTGGCCCTGCGCGAGCAGGTGTCCAAGGTGCTCGAGCCGATGCGCGCCAACGGTGCCATCGGTGCAGCGCTGGAAGCGGAGATCACCGTCGCCGCCGACGCGGACACCGCCGCCCGCTGGCAGCCGCTGGCTGACGAACTGCGCTTCCTGCTGATCAGTGGCGATGTGCAGGTGCGCCCGGCGACCACCGATGAGGTGTTTGTCAGTGCGCAGCCGACTGAAAAAACCAAGTGCGTGCGCTGTTGGCATTACCGTGCCGATGTGGGCACGGTGGCGGCCCATCCGGAACTGTGCGGTCGCTGCGTGACCAACATCGACGGTGCCGGCGAAGATCGGCGGTGGTTCTGATGAGCGCCGTCCGTCCGCGTCCCAATGCGTTGGTGTGGCTGCTGCTGTCGGTGGCGATCATCGGCCTGGACCAGTGGAGCAAGGCCTGGGTGCTGTCCAGCCTGCCCGAGTACCAGCCGGTGGTGGTCATCGAGGGCTTCTGGAACTGGTTCCGCACCTACAACACCGGTGCGGCATTCAGCTTCCTGAGCGATGCCGGTGGCTGGCAGCTGTGGTTCTTCACCGCGCTGGCGGTGGGCATCAGCGGCCTGATGGCGTTCTGGCTGTCGCGCACCGCCCGTGCCCACTGGCGCAGCGCGGTGCCTTACGCGCTGGTCATCGGCGGGGCGATCGGCAACGTGATCGACCGGCTGATGCACGGCCACGTGGTGGACTTCATCCAGTGGCACATCGGTGACCATTACTGGCCTTCGTTCAACATCGCCGACGCGGCGATCGTGGTCGGGGCGGTCGGGATCGCTGTGTTTGGCCTGTTCGACGGCAAGTCCGAGAAAAAAGCGGGATAATTCCCTCCTGTTTCCTGCAATCAACCGGCCGCGTGCCGGCCGGAGTATCTGACCGATGGACGTGTTGCTCGCCAATCCGCGTGGTTTCTGTGCCGGTGTCGATCGTGCGATCGAGATCGTCAAGCGCGCGATCGAGACCCTTGGGGCGCCGATCTACGTGCGCCACGAGGTCGTGCACAACCGTTTCGTGGTGGATGACCTGAAGGCGCGCGGCGCGATCTTCGTCGAGGAACTCGACGAAGTGCCCGACGACAACACCGTCATCTTCAGCGCCCACGGCGTGTCCCAGGCCGTGCGCCAGGAAGCCGAGCGCCGTGGCCTGAAAGTGTTCGATGCCACCTGCCCGCTGGTCACCAAGGTGCACCTGGAAGTGGCCCGCCACTGCCGCGCCGGCCGCGACGTGGTGCTGATCGGCCACGCCGGCCACCCGGAAGTGGAAGGCACCATGGGCCAGTGGAACCGCGAGCGCGGCACCGGCCGGATCTACCTGGTGGAAGACGTCGACGACGTGGCCACGCTGGAGATCGAGCAGCCGGAAAACTTCGCCTACACCACCCAGACCACGCTGTCGGTGGATGACACGCGCGGCATCATCGAGGCCATGCGTGCGCGCTTCCCGGCGATGCAGGGGCCGAAGAACGACGACATCTGCTACGCCACCCAGAACCGCCAGGACGCCGTGCGCGACCTGGCCCAGCGTTGCGACCTGGTGCTGGTGGTGGGCTCGCCGAACAGCTCCAACTCCAACCGCCTCAGTGAACTGGCGCGCCGTGAAGGCGTGGAGTCGTACCTGATCGACGGCGCCCACGAAATCGACCCGGCATGGGTGGCAGGCAAGAAGCACATCGGCCTGACCGCTGGCGCCTCGGCACCGCAGGTGCTGGTGGACGGCGTGATCGCACGCTTGAAGGAACTGGGTGCCACCGGCGTCGGCGAACTCGACGGCGAGCCGGAATCGATGGTGTTCGCGCTGCCCAAGGAACTGCGGCTGCGCTTGATCAGCTGAGCCTCGTTGCTGCGTCCGTGCTCTCCGCCAAGGCCCGCGAATGCGGGCCTTGTTGTTGCTGGGCGGCGAACGTTGCGGACCTTCTCCTGAAGAACGGCCCTTGACGATGGCGTAGGCCTCGGTCGAGCATGCCTGCAAGCGTCTCACGCATCGGCGTGAACACCGCAGGGAGCGGCCGTGCCGCAATGGATCGAGCCACACAAGGAGTGAAGGATGGTCAAGCACGTCATGCCGGCTACCGGGCCGGCAACCGGGAAAGGTGTCGAGGATGATGCGGCGGCCGCGCTGTTCCACCAGTTGCGTACCCAGAACCGGCTGCTGAAGCTGGTGCTTGGCGGGGTGCTCACCGTGGGCGGCGCACTGGCGTTGATGGGCGCACGCACACCGCCGTCGCGCGCCACGTTCGACCAAATCGACGTGGCCAGGATCAACATCGTCGGTGCCGACGGCGGCCGTTCCATGGTCATCGCCGCGCGTGGGCAGCTGCCGGAGCCGGTCGTGGACGGCAAGGAGCTCAAGAGCGGCCGGGGCGCCATGCCGGGCATGCTGTTCTACAACGGCGTGGGGGATGAGGTGGGCGGCCTGATCTACGACGGCAAACTGGATGAGAAGGGCAAGCCCAGCGGTGGCGTACACCTGTCGATGGACCGCTTCGGCGGCGACCAGCAACTGGCAGTGCACCACTACGAAGTCAATGGCCACATGGAAACCGGGTTGTCGGTCTACGACCGCGGCCTGCACAAAGACTATGACGCGCTCTACCAGCAGTACCAGGCCGCGCCGGCGGGCCCGGAAAAGCAGGCCCTGCGGCAGAAGTGGAAGGACGCCGGCGGCGAACAGACCCAACGCCTGTTCGTGGGCCGTACCCGCGGCGATTCCTCGGCGCTGATCCTGGCCGATGCCGCGGGTCGACCGCGCATCATGATGACCGTCAGCCCCGGCGGCGAGCCCGCGCTGGCCTTCATGGATGACCAGGGCAACGTCGTCGAGTCCCTCCCGCAGGCAGCCACCGCCAAGCAGTAAACCGGCGCGCGGTCCTTCCGCAGCCAGAGCCACGCCATGCGTGGCTGATCCGATCACGCCGGCATCCACCTCATCCTGAAACGCCAAGCTGCAGCGTCCGACGTTACTTCTTGCGGCGTTCAAAGCTATCGCATCATCGTGTCACCGGCGGGGCCGCAGTGACTCTTGGGCGTGATGTTGTGATGTGCGACACAAAACCTAATGTCCGGGCGCGGCACGTGTTTGATCGTGAATTACTGCCGTGCAACAAAATTAGCGCCATTGCGCAGCGTTTCACGCCGGCCCTTTGCCCATGGCAGCAATCTGGGTGTCAGGTTCAAGATTCAATTCAATATGGCTATTGACAACTTAATTAACAGCAAATAAATATGACGGTGAGTTTGCAGCGTGCACACTGGAACTCATGGAGCGGCATTGCCGCATCGGTATCAACACACTATTGGAAGGTGAATCATGAGCAAGGAATTCAAGTCGGCCAATCCGTCGGCGAAGATGAAGGTTCTCGCACTGCAGGAACTGGAGGGCGTCAGCGGCGGCCTGGCAGCGTGGAGCACCACCAGCGAAGGTTGTAACGGTGTGACCAAGGACGAATGGAGCACTTTCAGCAATGACTGTGTGAAAACCGTCGAAGAAGTCTCCTGATATCTCCGCCCGGCATCGCCTGATGCCGTAAACGAAGATCGCAGGCCGCACGACTATCTGGTCGTGCGGTTTTCGCCCCGGTTGCGCGGGCCATATCGGCTACGCGAACGCGCCGCTTCAATACTCCTGTCCAGTGCTGCGTACGCCTTTCGCGCGCGCTCGGGCATGTCCGTGCGAGGTCGTCTTGAATCAGGTGAATGCTCCCGATCTGAACGTGCATCCCGAATTTTTTGTGCCGTTCGACAAATACACGCCCAAGGACACCTACTGCGACCATGTGCGGCCCTGCCTTCCGCCGCTCTGGCGCCTGGTAAAGGATCATTTCTGGACGTATGTCGCCGCGCCGGTCCAAAAGCAGATTACTCAGGGGTGGAAGATTCATATCAGCTGCACCCTTAAGGATGCTGCTTCCGTGCTCCCGGCAGTGACCGACATCTGCGCGGCTCGTGCCACGGAATTCAAATTCGCCAGTGACGAGTTCATTCACCGGAAGCTGCTGTCAAAGTCCGCCGCCCGCCAATCCGGCGGCAAATTCATCACGATCTACCCGCAGACAGTCGAGGTCTTCGAAGAGTTGCTCGAGGCGCTTTACCACGCGCTGCGCGACGTGCGCGGTCCCTACATTCTTTCCGACAGGCAATACAAGGACTCAGGCGCTGTCTTCTATCGTTACGGAGGATTTCGCTCTTTCACCGTCCAGGATGCGATGGGGAAGGAAACCAGCATGATTCTGGATGCTTCCTTCGCCTACATCGAAGACCAGCGGCTCCCCCATTTCAATGTGCCAGCCTTCATTGAGGACAAACAATGGGGCCAGGCGCCGCCACAGCAGGAAGAAGAGGAGCACGACACTCTGTTCGGGCAGCAGTATGAGGTGGAATCGGTACTGAAGTTCTCCAACGCAGGCGGGGTCTATGCGGGCAGGCGGATCAGCGACAACCTGGCGGTGGTGATCAAGGAAGCACGGCCCTTCGTGGACGCCGAAGTGGACGGCATCGACTCGCTGAGCCGGCTGCAGAAGGAGCAGCGGATCCTGATGTCGCTCGAAGACACCGCGATCGCGCCCAAGGCGCTTGGGTGGTTTGTGGAATGGGAACACACGTTCCTGGTTCAGGAGAAGATCGCAGGCGAGACGCTGCGAAGCTATAGCCTGTATTCGACCCGTGCACTTTATCCGGGCTCGACCCGGCAGGAGGTCGAGCAGTGGATATCCCGCGCCGCCGACATCGGCATCGACTTGATCGGCAAAGTCCGGGAACTGCATCGCCGTGGCATCGTGTTCGGTGATCTGTCGACGAACAACATCATCGTGGACGCCGAAACGATGACCGTCCGGTTGATCGATTTCGAGGGTGCATATGAGTCCGGCCTGGACCATCCCATTAATATCTATACGCCGGGGTTCCGGTCGAAGGCGCGGCGAGAGCGCACCTGCGCCAAGCCCGAAGACGACATCTACGCGCTGGGATGCGTACTGCTTTCGCTGCTGTCGCCCAGTTCATTGGCACTGGACGTGATGGATCACTATGCCGAGCGCGCGCTGCATGCGCTTGAGCAGGACATCGGCCTCCCGGCGGCATTCGTCGATTGCCTTCAGCGACTGTTGCAGCAGGCCGATCCCGATCTTGATGCGTGCATCGCCCTGTTGCGTGGAATGGATATGAGCTCCATCCGGGCATTCGATGTCGCCCCCGAGCAAACGCAGATGCGCGACCTTGCACCGGTAGTTCAAGGTGCGATGGCTTACATGCGGCAGAGCATGGACCTCAGCCATGCCTGGCGTCCGTTCCCACTCGATGCGCATAGCAAGGACCTCATCGCGCTCGACCATGGCGCTGGCGGCATTGCATTGGCCTGGCAGCAGGTGGAGGGGACCGTGCCGGATGGGCTGATGGACTGGCTGGAACGCCTGGGCAGGAGCGGCAACCATCTGCCTGGACTGCTGAATGGCTTGTGCGGGCTTGCCTGGCTGCAGTGTAGCGTCGGCCGGCTGGCCGAGGCAGCAAGCACATTGCGCCGTGCCAGCGGTTTGCCTCTGCTTTATCAGGACATGACCCTGGGGTACGGCTACGCGGGTTTCGGGTTGACCTGCCTGAAGCTCTGGCAGGCCACCGCGGAGGAGCGTTACCTGCGCGAAGCCGAACGTGTGGGCAAGGCTCTGCAGGCCACGGCGATCGCCCGCGACGCCGGGATCTGCTGGGGGGAAGATGCGCAAGGCGTGGTGGGAACCGGCCTGCATCGCGGCGGCAGTGGCATCGCGTTGTTCCTTCTTTATCTTCACCACGCCGCGCCGCAGGGAGGTTACCTGCAGACGGCACGGGACGCCTTGGACTTTGACATCGCCTGTGGTCGATCCCTGCAGGGCATGTTGGGCTTTGCCGAGGATACTGCCGAAAGCAGCACGATCCTTTATCCCTATCTGGGTATGGGAACGGCAGGTGTGGCATCGGTGGCGCTGCGCCTGTTCAAGGTGACCGGAGATGGCCGGTACGGCACTTTCCTGGACAGTGTGAAGGCCACCGTTGCACAGAAATACACCGCCAGCTGCGACCTGTTCCTTGGCTTGGCCGGGCTTGGCCACTATCTGCTGGATGCCGCGCAGATGCTTGGGGATGAGAGTTACCGCCGACTTGCCTGGCGGGCCGCCCAAGGCTTGGCGCTGTTCGAAATGGACAAGGAATCGGGGATCTGCTTCCCGGCGGGGACCTCCACCAAGATCAGCTGCACGTTCGGGAACGGCGGCGCCGGCGTCATCACGTTCCTGGATCGCCTGGCCCACGACAAGGGCAATGGCCTGTTCACCTTGGATGCCCTGTTGGAGCCTGTTTCGCCAGGACAGGCATGAACTCAGAGGGGCGGCAGCGTGCGGGCAGGGCCGGCCAGCATACCCGCGGCCGGGCAGATGGCAGGAACGCAGTGGTACGGAGGCTGCAGTGACCCCCGAACAGGACCCCGACAAGCCGGCGCACACCGGCATGTTCCGCCATGAGGCAATGGACGCCTCGCGAAGCACCCGGCCCTACGGCACGGTGCTGTTGATCGGGGATCGCCTGATGACCCGCCTTGCGTGGGTGGGGATGCTGCTGGTGGTGTTCATCCTTGCGTTCCTGCTGACCTTCAGCACCTCGCGCAAGGTGAAGTGGCAGGGCGTGGTGGTGCCCCAGGGTGGCACGGTATCGATTATGGCGCCTTCGGCGGGAAGCATCTCCGAGGTCCTTGTTGCTGAAGGCCAGGACGTCAAGGCTGGGCAGCCCCTGTTCGTTGTTTCGGATGCCAGATCCAACACCCAGATCGCAGGCAGCGTGGGCTCGGTGAGCGATCTGCTGGCAACCCGTCGCGACAGTCTCGAACAGGACATGAGAGAACGACGCCTGCAGCTTGATGGTCAGCGTGCCCCCCTGCGCGCCCGCATCGGCGAGTACGACCGCGAACTCCAGGCAATGGTGGAGCAGGAGCACCTGCAGCGACAGATCGTGGACCTCGCCGAGCAGACCGCCAAGACCTATGCCGAGCTGGTGAACTCACGCTACGTGTCCGGTGTTTCCGCCCGGGAACGGCAGGCTGATCTGCTCGACAAGCGACAACGACTCGCCGAACTCCAGCGTCAGATTGCCAGCCTGCGGCGGGAGAAGATCTCGGCAAAGTTGGAGCTGGACAACCTGGAGGTGCAATCCCAGCGCGACAGCCGGGACATGCAGCGGAACGTGGCCGAGCTTGGGCAGCAGATTGCAGAGAACAGCGGCCTGCGGACCGTGGTGATCCGCGCGCAGAGTGACGGCACGATCGGCACGGTGAACATCGTGCCCGGGCAGAGTGTTGCTGCACTGGCATCGCTCGCCGTGATCATTCCCGCACACCTGCCGCTGGAAGTGGAAATGTACGCGCCTTCCAAGGCGGTTGGACTGATGCGGGTGGGCATGGACGTGACCATGCGCTATCCCGCGTTTCCCTACCAGAAGTTCGGCCTGCATCGCGGCAAGGTGAAGGCCATCTCGCGGTCGACGATGCGCGCCGATGAGGTGAGGCTTCCCGAAAGTGTGCTTGAGTCCGGGGCCGAACCCTTGTATCGGGTGCGTGTCAGCCTGGACTCGGCGAAGGTGCGCGCCTACGGCGAAGACGTGTCGTTGCGGCCGGGAATGCTGGCCGAGGGTGATGTCACCCTTGAGCGCAGGCGACTGTACGAGTGGATCCTGGATCCGCTGTTTACCGTGACCGGACGAATCTAGGCAAGGGCGGACGCACGATGAAAACTCTCAACGTCGATCTCTGGAAGCGCGGAGCCGTACCGGTCATCCTGCAGGCCGAGGCCAGTGAGTGCGGCTTGGCCTGTCTGGCAATGGTGGCCGGCTACTGGGGGTACACGGTGGACCTGCACTCGTTGCGGCAACGCTTCCCCGTCTCGATCAAGGGGACCACCATGCTTGGGCTGGTCCGCATCGCAACGGCCTGCTCACTACAGTCGCGCGCGCTCAGCCTGGATGTGGACAGCCTCCCGGATCTGGCAACCCCCTGCATCCTGCACTGGAACTTCAACCACTTTGTGGTGCTGAAGTCGGTAGGGCGAGATTCGATCGTCATCCACGATCCTTCCACCGGCCGACGCAGGGTCAGCATGGGAGACGTCCGCCGATCATTCACCGGCGTGGCGTTGGAATTGGCGCCCGCAAGTGATTTCGTCCCCCGCAGGGAAGTGCAGCGCTATCGCCTGCGCGACCTGATGGGACGGGTAGTGGGGCTCAAGCGGGGCCTCACGCGTGTGATCGCGCTGGGTGTTGCCCTGCAGGTGTGCGCACTGCTGCTGCCGTTCTTCCTTCAGTGGACGGTCGACGAGGCATTGGTCAACGGAGACCTCGACCTGATCGCAGTGCTGGGCATCGGGTTCATCCTTCTGGTACTGGTACAGACGGTCCTGGCGGCGGCCCGGACCTGGGCTACAACCACGCTTTCCACCAGCTTCAACTTCCAGTGGTTGGGCAACGCGTTCGCGCACCTGATGCGCCTCCCCCTGCCGTTCTTCGAGAAGCGCAACACCGGCGACATCATCTCCCGGTTCAACTCCATCATCGCCATGCAGCGGATCGTGACCACCCAGTTCGTGGAGGCAATCCTGGACGGTCTGATGATGGTTGGAACCCTTGCGATGATGCTTGCCTACAGCCCGCGTCTGACGCTGGTAACGCTTGTGGCGGTGGCGGTGTACATCATGCTTCGTTTGGTGCTGTTCGGTCGACTGCGGAACGCCACGTCCGAGCAGATCATCCATGCCGCGCGGCAGGAGCAGAGCTTCATGGAGTCTGTGCGTGGCATCCAGAGCATTCGCCTGTTCGGGCGGGGTTCGATTCGCCACAACAGCTGGTCCAATGCGCTGGCAGACCAGTACAACGCCGACCTTGGGGTCGCCAGGCTATCGATGATCAACCAGACGGCCAATGCGCTGCTGTTCAACCTGGAGCGCATCGTCGTGATCTGGCTGGCGGCAGTTGCCGTTACCGAGAAGCAGTTCTCCGTAGGTATGCTTTTTGCCTACCTGAGCTACAAGGATCAGTTCAGTCAGCGAGTGGCCAGCATGGTGGACAAGCTGTTCGAGGCTCGCATGCTGTCGCTGCACGCGTCGCGCGTGGCAGACATCGTCATGACGCCCGGCGAAGAGGCATCCCATACGGACGATACGCCCGTCGGGGATGCGGTTGAAATCGAGTTCCGCAACGTCACGTTCCGCTACTCGGCCATGGAGCCGGACGTCCTCCATGGCATCAGCATACGATTCAATGCCGGGCAGTCCATCGCCATTACCGGTGTGTCCGGTTCCGGCAAAACCACGCTGGTCAAGCTGCTACTGGGCCTGCTGGAGCCCACCTCGGGCGACATCCTGGTCAACGGCACACCGATCGAGCGCTACGGCGTGGCCAGGTACCGTGGGCTGCTGGGTACGGTCATGCAGAATGACCTGTTGTTTGCTGGCTCGATCGCGGACAACATCTGCTTCTTCGATCCGCAACCCGATCTGGACCGTATCCGACACTGCGCTGGTCTGGCCTCGATCGATGCAGAAATCGATGCCATGCCAATGGGCTACCACACCATCGTAGGCGATATCGGTTCCGGGCTCTCCGGCGGGCAGGCACAGCGCATCCTGCTTGCCCGCGCGCTATACGGCTCGCCGCGCGTGCTGGTCCTGGACGAGGCAACCAGCCACTTGGATATTGCCAACGAGAGGACAGTAAACCAGGCCATCGGGCAGCTCACTCTCACCCGGATCATCGTAGCGCACAGACCAGAGACGATCGCCAGTACGGAACGGGTGATCAGCCTGGTGCAGGGAATGGTGGCGGGCGATCAACTACAGCGGCCGGCCGGGGTGCCGGCCTAGGGTGCTGACAACAGCCCTGCACGCGCACCCGGCTCGAGCGTGATACCTCCCGGTCGTCCGGTGCGGTCCGGTCATGACCTTTGGCCATGGGGCTGTGCGTCCGCGAGGTCTAGCATCGAGGATTGCCCGCCGGAGCGTTGCCGATGAACATGCGTACCACCGTCCTGTCCGTGCTGCTGGCACTTACTGCCACCGGCGTACAGGCGCAGACGCCGCCCCCGCAGGATGTCGCCTGGCCGGGTGTGCTGCGCATCGAGGTGGACGCACGCGACATCGGCCGGCGCATCTTCAAGGTCAAGGCCACCATTCCGGCCAGGCCCGGCCCGCTCACCCTGCTGTATCCGCAGTGGCTGCCCGGTGCGCATTCGCCCAGTGGCCCGATCGACAAGGTAGCCGGGCTGGTGGTCACCGCCAACGGCAAGCCGCTGCAGTGGACGCGCGATCAGTACGACGTGTACGCCTTCAAGGTGAATGTGCCCGACGGTGCCAGCGAAGTGGTGGCCGAGTTCAAGTTCCTGTCCTCGCAGGGCGGCAGCCAGGGCCGGGTGGTGATGACCCCGGAAATGCTCAACCTGCAGTGGAACGCCAACTCGCTGTACCCGGCCGGCGTGATCACCCGCAACCTGCAGGCGCAGGCCAGCGTGACCCTGCCCAAGGGCTGGAACTACGCCACCGCGCTGGAAACCGAGCGCCGCGACGGCGACACCGTGGTGTTCAAGCCGATCAGCTACGACCACCTGGTCGATTCGCCGCTGTTCGCCGGCCGCTACTACCAGCAGTTCGACCTGGATCCGGGCGCCAAGGTACCGGTGCGCCTGAACGTGTTTGCCGACGATGCCAAATCGCTGGTCGCCAAGCCCGAACAGCTGCAGGCGCACCGCGCGCTGGTGCAGCAGATCTACAAGCTGTACGGCGCACGCCACTTCGATCATTACGACTTCCTGCTGGCGCTGACCAGCAAGCTCGGCGGCATCGGCCTGGAGCACCAGCGCTCCAGCGAGAACAGCGCCGAGCCGGGCTATTTCACCGAATGGGACAAGAACTGGCTGGGCCGCGACCTGCTGCCGCACGAATTCAACCACTCCTGGAATGGCAAGTACCGGCGCGGTGCGGATCTGTCCACGCCCAATTTCAACGTGCCGATGGGCGACAGCCTGCTGTGGCTGTATGAAGGCCAGACCCAGTTCTGGGGCCAGGTGCTGGCCGCGCGCTCGGGGTTGTGGAGCGTGCAGCAGACCCGCGAAACCCTCGCCAACGTGGCGGCCACCTACGATCGCGGCCGACCGGGCCTGGCGTGGCGCGCGCTGCAGGACACCACCAACGATCCCACCATCGCCCAGCGTCGCGCACTGGCTTTCCGCAACTACCAGCTGAGCGAGGACTACTACTCCGGTGGCCAGATGGTGTGGCTGGAAGTGGAAGGCAAGCTGCGTGCGCTGACCGGCAACAAGCGCAGCCTCGACGATTTCGCCAAGGCGTTCTTCGGCGTGAACGATGGCGACTGGAACGTCCATCCGTACACCTTCGAGGACGTGGTGCACACCTTGAACGGGATCGCCCCGTTTGACTGGGCCAGCTTCCTGCGCGAGCGCCTGGACGGGCATCGTTCGCTCACCGGCGGGTTGGACGCGGCCGGCTGGAAACTGGTCTACACCGATACCCCGAGCGACGCGGTCAAGGCGCAGGAAACCCGCGCCGCCGGCATCAACCTGACGTACTCGCTCGGCGTCAGCGTGGCCAACAGTGGGGTGCTGACCGACGTGCTGTGGGACAGCCCGGCGTTCAACGCCGGCCTGGCACCGGGCATGACGGTGCTGGCGGTCAACGGGCGCGTGTTCAAGGGCGACGTGCTGAAGGACGCGGTGACGGCCGCCAAGACCGACAAGGCGCCGATTACCCTGCTGGTGCGCAGTTTCGACCGCATCGACACGGTGAGCCTGGACTACCACGGTGGCCTGCTGTACCCGTCGCTGCAGCGCATCGCCGGCAAGCCTGATCGCCTGGCCGAGCTGTGGAAAGCCCGATGACCTCGCGCGGCCGCGATGTACTGATCGTGGCCGTGGCCATCGCCGCCATTGTCGGCGCGGGCCTGGACGGCGATGGACGTTGGGTGCACTGGCTGGCCAAGCCGCTGGCCACCTTGTTGATCGCTTCGATCGCATGGCAGGCGGGTCAGGTCGCCCGCAGCCCGGGCACCTCAACAACGCTGCCAGCAGCCGGCTACCGCCGTGCGGTGCTGGCCGGCATGGGTCTGTCCTGCCTCGGCGACATCGCCCTGATGCTGCCGATGGATGCCTTCGTGCCGGGCCTGGTCGCGTTCCTGCTGGCGCATGTCTGCTACATCGTCGCCTTCCGCGCCGGCATCCACGCCGGGCGCGGACTGGGCGTGGCGGCCGTGCTGCTCGGTGCCTTCGCCGCGGGCAACCTCATCGCGTTGTGGCCGCACCTGCCGGCCGACATGCGCGTGCCGGTGCTGGCCTACGTGGTGGTGCTGGCGGTCATGGCGATCCTCGCGCTGGCGCGGCACTGGCGCGCGCCGGCACCGCAGGGCGTCGACCGGCGCGGCACGGCGTGGGCGGCCGGCGGCGCGGTGCTGTTCGTGGCCAGCGATTGCCTGCTGGCCTGGGACCGTTTCGGCGGTGGGTTGCCGATGGCCAGCCTGCTGGTGCTGAGTACGTACTACGCCGCGCAATATGGTATTGCGCGATCGGTTCCGGGCGCGCAGGGCAGGCGCGCACCGTGATCGTCTCGGTGCCGCGGCTCAGTCCGCGGCGCCCACATCCTGTGCACTGACGCAGGTGCGTCGCGGCGGGCACAGCCGGTCCAGCAGCGCCAGGGTCACCCCGTTGCTCCACCCGAAGCCATCCTGCAGCGGGTACTCGCCGCCGCCACCGCCGCCGGCCGAGCCGTCCACCACGTACTTCTCCACCAACTTGCCGTCGCTGTCGTACACGGCCTGCACGGTGTTCAGGAAGCGCGTGCCGATGCGGCGCGCGAGCGTGTTCTCGCCATAGCGCTGCAGCCCATCCACCGCGACCCACTGCAGCGGTGCCCAGCCGTTGGGTGCGTCCCACTGCTGCCCGGTACGCACCGTGGTGGTGAGTAGGCCGCCCTGGCGCAGCAACTGCGCATCCACCGCCGCTGCCGTCTGCCGGGCCTGCGCGCGGGTGGCTACCTGCAGCCAGAGCGGAAACAGCGCCGCTGCAGTGAGGGCAGGGCGGGTTTGACCACGCTCGATATCGCGATCCACGTACCAGCCCTGGGTGGCGTCCCAGAGCACTGTATTGATCGCCTTCTGGCGCGCCTGCGCCCGCTGCTCGTAATCGCGTGCCGCAGCGCGGTCGCCCGTCACTTTGCTGGCGCGGGCCAGGGTCTTTTCAAGATGGAACAGCAGGCTGTTCAAGTCCACCGGCACGACGGCAGTGGTGTGGATGCTGCCCAGCGCGGCCGGGTCGGCCAGCCAGCGGGAGCTGAAATCCCAGCCCGACTCCGCCCCCGCGCGCAGGTCGCGATACACCTGCGATGGCGCGCGCTGTGGCGCCTGCGCGGCGGTGGCCAGATCGTCGGTCCATGATTCAGTACGCGGCACCGCACGCGCATCCCAGTAGCGGTTGAGCAGTTGTCCGTCGGCCAGCCGCACCACGCGCTCGCTGGCCGCACCCGGTGGCAGGCCGTCGGCACCGCGCATCCAGAACGCATGCTCGGTGCGCAGCTGGGGCAGGTAGCGGCGGTAGGCGTCATCGCCTTCGTGGGTGGCGAGCAGGTCCACCATCACGCTGAAGAACGGCGGCTGCGAGCGGCTCAGGTAGTAGCTGCGGTTGCCGTTGGGGATGTGCCCGTACTGGTCCAGCTGCCAGGCGAAGTTGTCGACCATGTCGCGCACCTGCTGCCAGCGCCCGCTGGCCGCCAGCCCCAGCATCGTGAAGTAGCTGTCCCAGTAATAGACCTCGCGAAAACGCCCGCCGGGCACCACGTAGGGCTTGGGCAGCGCCAGCAGCGAGCCGTGCGGGTCGGCAGTGCTGGTGGTGCGGGTCAGCACCGGCCACAGGCCATCGATGTGGGCACGCAGGCTCTCCCCGGCCGGGGGTACATAGGCGGCCGTATCGCCGGGCACCGTGAACTGTGCGGCGACGAAGGCGGGCAGGGTGTAGCCCGGCTGCGTCTGCGCCTGCTGCCAGTGACCAAGCAGCGCACGGGCATCCTGGCGCGGGATGGCGTCGGCGAAGGTCTTCTGGTCCTTGAACAGGTGAGCGCCCTGGACTTGCTGGAACAGCGGCTGCCACTGCTGGTCGGGTGGCTGGGGCGTCTGGCGGGCGGGTTCGGCGGCGCCGGCGCTGGCGGTGCAGAGCAGGGCGGCCAGCATGAGGCCGGTCAGGCGGGAACAGGCGGGCATCGGGGGCTTCCAGGCGGGACAGGGCCACTGTAGGTGGCCTTGCGTCAAGGTCTGGTGGGGTGGGGCGTGTGACTGCCCCTTTGCTGGCAAGCAGGGG
>NZ_QAIW01000257.1:0-7988 GCF_003061285.1 Stenotrophomonas sp. HMWF003
CCGCGGCGCCGCCCTGCGCGGCTACCTCGGCCGCCTCGGCGGCCAGCCGGTCGGCACGGCGGGCATGGTCCGCATTCTGCTTCACCGCCGCGGTCAGCTCCTCCAGCGAGGCGGCCGACTCTTCCAGGCTCGCTGCCTGCTGTTCGGTGCGGCGCGACAGGTCTTCGTTGCCGGCGGCAATTTCCGCTGACGCCGTGGACACCGACACCGCCGCCTGCTGGATGTCACCGACGATGGCGGTCAACTGCGCCACGGTCGCATTGGCGTCGTCGCGCATGGTGGCGAACACGCCGTTGAACTGGCCCTCGATGCGTCCGCGCAGGTCACCCTCGGCCAGTGCGCGCAGCAGCCCCGACAGCGCCGCCAGGTTGTGGTCGGCAGTGACCATCAGGGTATTGAGGCCCTGCACCATCACGCGGAAGTCGTACTGGTAGGCGTCGGCGTCGCCGCGCACGCTGAAATCACCGTCGGCCGCCGCCGCGACCAGCCGCTTGATCTCGCCGTTGATCGCCTGCAGGCGGCCGCGCACCCCGTTGACCGCCTCGGTGATCCGCGCCTTCTCGCCGGGCAGTACCTCCATCGCGTCGGACAGGTCGCCGTCGGCGTAGGCCCGGACCAGTTCGACCATGCGCATCTTGGTGCTGATGTGGGCATCGACCAGGGCATTGGTGCCGCTCACCATCGTGCCGAATTCGCCCTCGAAGCGGCCGGCGTCGATGCGGTGGCTGATCGCACCGTCGGCATGGCGCTGGCTCATGTCGTTCTGCGCAGCGATGATCTCGCGCAGCTTGCCCTGCATCTGCGCCAGCGCGCCCATCAGCTGCCCCACCTCGTCCTGGCGCTGGACCACGATCTGCCGGTCCAGGCGACCGGCAGCCACGTCGCGCGCCACCTGCCCGGCCTGCGCCAGCGGCACGCTCAGCATGCGCCGCACCACCACCAGCAGCGCCACGATCACCGCCAGCAGGCCGAACCCGGCCACCAGGGCGATGTGCAGCATCAGCCTATGCAGCACGCTCTGCAGCACCGACACCGGCTCCAGCCCCAGCACCGCCCACTTCCAGGGGCCATATGCCTGGGCCGACACGAAATACGCCTGCGCTGGGCCATCGGCCGCGGTGCGCAGGTGCAGCGTGGCCTGCTCGGCCTGGCCTGCCAGCAGCGCCTCCAGCGCGGGCAGGTCCGCCGCGTCCACATGCGTGGCCAACAGCTCGCCTTCGGCCGACGGCGCGGCGATCAGGCTGCCGAAGCGCTCGCCTGGCCGGGTATCCACGGCCAGGAAGTGGCCCTGCTTGCCCAATTGCGCAGTGCGCAGGCGCGCCTTCAGTGCAGCCAGGCCGTCGGAGTAGTTCTGCCCCACGAACGCGATCCCCACCACCTCACCGCCCGCGTTGGTGATCGGCGTGTAGTGGGTCATGTAGTCCACCCCGAACAGCCGCGCCGGGCCGGTGTAACGCCCGCCCTTCAGCAGCGAGGCGTAGGCCGGGTTGGCATGGTCCAGTGCGGTGCCCAGCGCACGGGCGCCCTCGGCGTTGCGCAGCGAGGTGGACACGCGCACGAAGTCGTCGCCTTCGCGCACGAACACGGTGGCCACACCCCCGGTGGCGGCAGCGAAGCGGTCCACCGCCGATTCCTGCAGGTTGATCGCCTGCGTGCCCAGGCGCAGCGTCGGCACCTGGCGTTCGCCAACGGTCACCGGCGCGGCCGCATCCAGGCTGGCCTCGCCGTCGGGCAACAGCGCGCGGAAGGTGCCGGCCATGCGTTCAGTGCTGTCGCTGAGGCTGCGGTCGTACAGCCCGACCGAATCCCGCATCAATGCGGTGGACGACTGCAGGCCGGCCTGCACGCGCTGTTCGTAGCTGTGGGCAACCTGGCGGTAGATCAGCGCCGCCAGCAGGACGAAGGCAACGGCAGTGATCAGGCCCATCAGCAGCGCGAGGCGCGCGCCGATGGAGGAAGAGAAAACGGTGGCGGCACGGGTCGTCATCGTTGGTACTCGGAAGGGGAAATGTGTGGGATGTTCGTCACACTTCTTATCGGCACCCTTTTTGGTCCTCTTTACCTTTTCCGGGCTAGTCCTTTCGTACTAGGGCAAAACGCCAAGTCCTTGTTTTTGCTTGTATTGGATCGTGACAAGTCTTCACAAACCCCGACCTGCGTTCAGAAACGCAGGCGGCGGCCGAGAGCGGAGCGCCGCGCGCGGTCTGAAGGCCCCGTAGGACACGGACCGCCTCGCCTTCCTCCTTCGCGCTCGCCGCATTGCGCGCGGGCCATCGCCGCCGCCCCTTGGCAGCGGCCCATTCACGGCGCTAGACTAGGTGCATCGCGAGGCAACGCCCACGCGGTCTGCACCATCCGTGGGGCCATAGCTCAGCTGGGAGAGCGCGTCGTTCGCATCGACGAGGTCAGGAGTTCGATCCTCCTTGGCTCCACCACTAATTCAGCCCGACAGGGCATTCGAAAGGCCGGAATACCTGCAAAAACAGGGCTTCCGGCCTTTTTCGTTGGACCGCCCCCTCCCTTTTCCATCCAGCGCCCTTGCGCGCCAGGCGGATGGGCAGAGCACAGGCGCTATTCGACGGCGGCCGCTACGTTTGCCTCTCCCCACGGTGCAGCCGGGTGGGGGCGCTGACCGGTCCCTCACCGGCGGACTCCAGTTCACCCCCGAGTGAGACCCGCCGCCTCATCCCGTCCGGTGCCGTCCAGAACCTGCCGATACCGGTGCGCTTGTCGAGAAACATGACGTCGAAGGAGCAGGTCACGCGATCATCCATCGCGCTTTGGCACTCGAAGAAGCGGCGCAGAAGGTCAAGATGGTGGGTATGGAACGCGCGGGTGTCGCTGAAGAACAGCGCCGGTCTCAAGCGGCCGTTGAACGCGTTGCATGCGGTCCGGTCCGGTGATCGCTGTTCCTGTATCGAGAAGCACGTACTGATCGGGTCAACGGTTTCCAACCGGATCCTGTGCTCGCCGATGTACACGCCATGCATCTGGAACCCATCAGAGGCGGGCAATGTAAAGAAGATGTTCCCTACACACTCACCAGGCGGACTACCTGCGCGAATACGCGCCGCCTTTGCCTCGCTGGCAATCTGCAGCACATCCACACGCGCATTCTGGCGCTCATGGAGCAGAAACAGGCGCAGGAAAACCACCATCAGCACGACGTCGCCGGAGCCCGCAATAGCCCCGTACTTCCAGGAATAGACCTTCTGATAATTGCGAATAATCACGTGTTCTGTCGCATTTGACCCCCGCGACAGCACGGCGCAATGATCCCCGGCAAGGATCAGATGGTCTTGCACATCGGCCGCAATAATCAGCGTCATGGCAGACAAGACTCCACGCACAGCGCATCGCCAGTAAAGGAACTACGTCATGCCGGGAAACTTCATCATCAAGGCCAGCCAGCATCCGTTCCTGGCCGGCGAACGGCTGCCCGCGCAGCTTGCATCGCTGCCGGACAACCGGGCAGCGCTGTTCGATGAAGCCTTCGTTCTGAAGGACAAGACAACCGGCGAGCCGTTACCCAATATTGCCTATCGCATCCTGCTTGAAGATGGAAACGCTCTGTCTGGCGTTACCGATAGGCTCGGCCTCACGCATGTCGTGAACTCCGCCGCCGCCCAATCGCTATCGCTGCAATTGCAGGAGCGCTGACGTCATGGTCATCACTGCCGCACGCATCCTGTATCGCACTATCGCCAGTTCTTCGACGTCACCGGTCTCCAACAAGGTACGCAAGGAGGTGCGGATCGACAGGCCGCGCGACGTCCTCCATCTGGATCCTGTTGCGCTGGCCCCGCAGATCCTGGATGAAGATGAGCGCCCCGTAGAGGGCTCGACCGAGCCCCATGCCATCCCGTACAAACACCCGATGGTCAAGGTGGCCCCGCAGACCAACCGCATTGCCCATCGCGAGCTGAAGCTCCGTGTCTGGAGCGAGGGCCGCCCGGACAACCACCATCAGGGCAAGACAGTGACATGGTCCATGGCGCCGCTATTCGTGCCGCCGGGCGAGGAAGGTCAACCCGCCCTTGATCCGGTGTTCCGGGGCAGTTGGGTGCATGCCGTTGCCGAACAGCGTGACCGCTTTACTGCGCCGGATGAACTAAGCGCGGTGGGATTCACCCGGCTCAGTCAGGAATACGCCACGACTTCAGTGGATGAGACCGGGCATACGGCTATCCGCGTCAACCTGGCACCGGTCGCATTCAATGCCGCTCGCATCAGTGTGCAACTTGAAGGGTCGGCAGCTGCGGTGGATGTGATTGATCTGGAAGTTCCGGGGATTATTGTGATTGACCCGGGGCATGGGGGTACACAGAACAAACCTGGCTCTTCGGCCAACAACGCAACATCGCATACCAGCGGCGTCCTTGAGAAGCAGCTGACACTGGATTTTGGACTACGCACGAAGAGCGCACTGCGTGCGCTACGTACCAATGAAAACCGGAATGTTCGAATTCATTTAACGAGGCCTGACGACGAAAACAAAGCCGGGATAGCCCGCGCCAAGGTAAGCCGAGAAGCCGGCGCCGACATACTACTCAGCATCCACTTCAACGGAGCAAATGGGATCGCAAGAGGGACAGAAACGCTGATCCGCCCCCGGAACGACAACGTCAATTTTACCGAAGACACCGCACTGGCCGAAAGAATCAACGATGCGACTTACGGCGCCATCCTCGCCCATGACGCGGGCGCAAGAAATCGCGGAGTAAAGTCAGAGAGGCAGCTTGCGGTTCTGAGTGACTCTGAGCTTGGAAACACCGTTAATTATCATCTGCTTCGCGCTGCGCTGCTGGAAGTAGAGTTCATCGACCACCAAGCCGTAGATGAACTCCTTAGCATCAACAGTGGCTACGAGCAGGTGCGGCAAGATATATGCGACGCCATCGCAGTTGCACTACTTGAAGATCTGAGGTGTAACCAATGAAAGTGCCGTCCCCACCCAGTCGCGCACTGCGGGGCCTCAGCCTGATCCATGCGGTTCTTATAGCCTGCACCCTGCAGTCGTTTGCCGTAGCAGCAACTGTAGATGTAGAACGGTCGATCGACATGGCACCGCCTTCCGAAGCGCGCTCGAAGCAGCCTGCTGTCAGCTACACACTGCAGCCTGAGAAGCTCCGTGAGACCTCGCGGCCCGTCCAGAAGTCGAAACTATTCAGACTCCTCGCGACCGGATCTGCGCAAGCACGGATCGTCAACGTAGATGGTGAGGTAGTCAGGTCATCCGCGCCAAGAGCAAGCATCCAGACCTTGCAGATCAGCCCTGACGAAGGCTGGTTCCTTGTGGAGGTGGGCAACTCTGGATACTCGGTTGTGTCTGCAGGGTCGCTGGTTGATATGGCCAGTCCGCCAACGCATCCGGAGGCCCCCGAAGACGCCACAGACTTCGAGTGGAAGATTCTAGACAACAACCATCTCATCGGGCAGGCCGACCTCCCTTCGCTGGACACCGAAGGCCTGACGGCAGCCGAGGTAGAGTCGCTTCCTCCCCGTGACACACTGATTTACCTGTACACCATCTCCAGCGACACCATGACCCCCATCCAAGTCGACGACACACTCTCTCGTCCATTCCATATCACAGGCGTCACCGACGGCCAGGTCGAGCTGCTGCACTACGTCACTTCGGAGATATTTGGCGCGAGGGTTGTCCCGGTTCCCACCCAGTGACCTCAGCAGCCGCTGGGTCACTGGGCGTTGCAGCCCGTCTGCAAACCCGTCAATCGTCTCCCTGGTCCTTGCGCTCCGGGCGCCGGGTTTCCGCGTCATGGATGGCCTGGTCGGTCTGGCCCGGGCGCTGTTTGGCCACTTCGTCCTGCTTGCGGTCCTGCTGGGCTTCCTTGGTGCCTTCCTGCTGGCCCTGCTGCTTGTCGTTGCTGGTCATGCTGTGTACTCGCTGTGGCCGTGTCACGGGGATGGCGACCAGCCTAGCCAGCGGGGAGTGATGCGCCGGTCACGGACCCGTATGGGCCATGGCAACGCCGCTGCGCTCGAACGCACCTGCCCGCGCACCGCTCCGCTCCGCTCAGTCCAGCTTGACCACCAGCTTGCCGAAGTTGCGCCCCTTGAGCAGGCCGAAGAACGCCTCCGGTGCCTGCGCCAGGCCCTCGACGATGTCTTCGCGGTACTGCACCCTGCCCTCCTGCAGCCAGCGCGCCATGTCGACCAGGAACCGGGGGAACAGCGCGTTGAAGTCGGACTGGATGAAGCCGCGCACGGTGAGCCGCTGGCGCAGCACCTGGCTCATGAAGCCCGGCAGCCGGTCCGGCCCTGGCAGCACCGCGCCACGTGCGTTGTAGGTGGCGATGGTGCCGCACACCGGAATGCGCGCGAAGTCGTTCAGCAGCGGCACCACGGCCTCGAAGACGTGGCCGCCCACATTCTCGAAGTACACATCGATGCCGTTGGGAACCGCCGCGCGCAGTTGGGCGGCGAAGTCGTCGGCACGATGGTCCAGGGCCACGTCGAATCCCAGCGTTTCCAGGTAGCGGCGTTTCTGCTCGCCGCCGGCAATGCCCACCGTGCGCGCGCCCTGCAGCTTGGCGATCTGCCCCACCGTGGCCCCGACCGGGCCGCTGGCGGCTGCCACCACCAGCGTCTCGCCGGGCTGCAGCCGGCCGATCTCCTGCAGGCCGGCATAGGCGGTGAAGCCAGGCATGCCATACACGCCCAGCGCGGTGCTGACCGGCAAGCCGGTGTCGTCCAGCGTGCGGGTGATGCTGTCCCCGTCCACCACCGCGTGGGTCTGCCAGTTGCCCGTGGCCACGACCTGCGCGCCGACGGCAATGCCGGGATGGTTGGAGGCAATCACATCCGACACCGTGCGCCCTTCCATCACCGCATCCACGGCCACCGGCGCGGCATACGAGGGGCCCTCTTCCATGCGACCGCGCATGTACGGATCCAGCGACAGCCAACGGTTGCGCAGCAGCACCTGGCCCGGACCCGGCGTCGGCACGGCGACCTGCTCCAGGCGGAAGTTGGCGGCTACCGGCTCGCCCTGCGGGCGCGAGGCGAGGACCACGCGGGTGTTGGTCAGATCGTTCATCGATGGCAACTCCATGAAGGTGTGGGCCCACGGTAGTCGCTGGCGATGCGCCTGGGGCGCGGGTAAAACAGCGTTCCATCGGTGTGCTGGCCATGCGGCACCGCCAGCCCCTGCCCTGCCTGCATCGGCAGTACCGATGCGACAACAGCATTCCATTGGCCGCCGCGTGTCGCGCTCGCCATGGCCACCCGGATGCCGCGTGGCGCATCATGGCGTGATGACCGCCCTTGCCCGCCACCTTCGCGCCAACGCCGCGCGCTATCTGCTGCTGTTGATGTCGGCCACCACCGGGCTTGGCCTGGTGCTGTGGGCCGTGCTGGCCACCGAGCCGGGCTGCCTGGCCGCCCAGGGCCATTGGTCGGGCCGCGGCCTCTGCCATACGCGGCTGTGCCTGCTGCAGGGCGACTGCGGGGAGATGGCCACGCCGGTGATCGGTTGCGCACACGTCCGGCCCGGCGACTCCCGCGGCAAGGTGTACTTCCACCTGGGCAACCCGCTGCCCGGCGCACCGGCACTGGCGCACTGGCAGGCATTCAAGGAAGGCGATGGCATCATCGAAGCGCGCTTCGAGGGTGATCGGCTGGTCAGCCTGGCATGTCCGCTGGCGCAGTAACCGATGCGCTGTCGTGCGAACCGGTCACCGGACTCAGCCGCTCAACCGCACCGCCTCACGCAGCTCGAACGGTGCCTCGCACTGCGTACAGCGTGAGGTGCCGAACAGCAGCCCCAGCGTGGCGATGAGCCCGTCGCGGTGCGCGCGTGCCATCTCCAGCAGCCAGCGCTCCGACTCGGCGGCCGGATCACGGGCCCCTGCTTCGATCACCGCCGTGCGCACCGCCCCGCCCCCGATCCACTCCTCGTGCGTGACGAAGGCCTGCGGCGGGTCGATGACGAGGTATAGATCGGCCTGGCATGCCGGGCACACGCC